>CAMYIK010000097.1 GCA_947258365.1 uncultured Thermoleophilia bacterium
CGCGGCCGCGACGGTCTGCTCACGTCTCCGAGGCTAGAAAGGAAGGACGGCGTCCCAAGGGAGCCGATGCCTCGCCCTTTTTACCCTGAAACCGCTCTATTCGTGGGAACCCTCACGGATTCTTCAGCGAGACCCCGACGACTCCCTAGCTGTCGCGCTGTCGCCGGTAATAGGCGCGCGCCTTTTCACGCGAGCCACACAGGTCCATCGAACACCACCGCCGGCTTCGGTTGCGACTGAGATCCAAGAACAGCGCCGGGCAGGCGTCCGCGGCGCACTCCCGCACCCTCCCCGGGTGGTTGCGCACCACGTCCAAGGCATCCAGCGCCACCGGGACCAAGGCACATCTGGCGGTTCGTTCGGCCGGTACGGGCTGAGCCGCGAGGGTCTTGCGATCGACGCAGATCCTCACGAGCGCGGGCTCCAGCCACGCGTCAACCAATTCCGCAACCGCATCCGTATCTCCATCGAGTAGCGCGATGCGCAGAGCGTTGCGCAACTCGCGGGCAGCCTGCAGCTCCGCGTCGGTCGGCGTTACAGGCGGTCCGGCGTATCCCGCCTCGGTCAGCCATGCACCGAGGGCTTCGGGAGCGTCCAGAAGCTCGAAACTCGCACTGCCGGTATTACAGAAATCGAGCGATGGACGCGACGTGAAGAAGTGAAACCGGGGCGTCACCAGATCCGTTTGACGAATGGATGTTCGGGGCGTAACCTCACCACCGTTCCGTCAGGTTACTGGTAATTGAGAGGTGAGTATAGATGCCATCACTTCCACCCGCGATCACATTGGCTTCCACAAGCCGAGGCAAGGGCCCACTGGTTCTCGGTCTCCACGACCTCGGTAAGACCGGTGTGTCCATGCAGCAACTGCTGGCTCCACTTTCGAAGGAGTTCCGGGTCGTCGCACCTGACCAACGAGGACATGGTGCCAGCCCCACCCCGAAAGCGCCCTGGAGCATCGACGACTTCTCGTCGGATGCCTCCCGGATAGTCACCGAGACGGGCGAGCCGGCCATCGTTGTCGGCGTCGGCCTCGGTGCGGCGGCAGCCGTGGGATTGGCCCTGGGCCACCCGAAGCTGGTGAGCGGTCTCGTGCTGACCGGCATGGGCGCGAAACCGGAAGACGCGGAGCGGAATGATCGCTGGGTACGAGTGGCTCAGGGTCTGCGCGAGGAGTACGGGGCGGAAGGCCTTGCCCTCTCGGCGGAGGCTCTCGGCCGACGTCCTGACTGGCGTCGCGCACTTTCCCAGATCGCGAGCCCGGCGCTGGTGCTGGCGGGATCCGAGGACACCGCCGTTTCGGCGGCGGCGCAGCGTGAGCTGGCGATGTGGTTCCCCAGCGGTGAGTTCGAGTTGGTCGAAGGCGCAGGCCAGAACCTCGCCTACGAGTACCCGGAGCGACTGGTCTCCGCGGTGCGCTCACTACTCAGCAGCGCACCGCTGCAGAAAGCCGCTTAAGGCTCTCTACCCGCCTGAACCGAGCTCGCCCCGGGCAACCTGGGCGAGCGAGTTCACAACCTGGGTCGTCATCGGGTCACCGACGGCGACCTGGATCTGGCTGCCGTCCTCGTCGTCGAACGCGAGCGTCCAGTGCGGTACGAGACCTTCTTCGGTCTCCTGCGGCGGCGTAACCGAAACGCCAACCACCGCGGGGGTCAAAGCCCAGAAGATCCCCTCCGAGAGTCCCGCGGGCTGCGGTTGCCACTCGCTGGCCTCCGGCATGTCCGGCCGGTGCGGCTCGGCCTCGGTGAACGCGTTCATCAGGCTCTCGGCGTCAGCGCTGCCGAGCGGGAGCGTGAGTACGACATTGGGGCCGCTCTCAAAGGCGAGCAGCGCCCGAGGCACCTCGTCCTCCGGTGGCATTTCTTCGTCTTCGGGGACCTCGATCTCAACCGGTGAGCAGTCGAATCCGGTGGCCTGGAAGGCGATCGTTTGACGCATGAAGTGCCTACTCCGTGTCGGAATGTGTGCCCGCGTATCGGGCGGGCAGTGCAGGGGGACCGCGAAGGCCACGTGCCAGAGTCGCGCGGATGAGCCGAGGGCGAACCGCTGCTAGCGTCGCCACGATGGCCCTCTCCGCTCCTTCGGCGAGACCTAACGCGAGCCGCATTGTCACACACCCTTCAAGGGGAGCATCGGCGCCGAGTGAACGCGCGCGCGCGGTGTTGGCTGCGCTGGCCGACCGCCCCATGCCGGTCCTGGCCCACCATCTCGGGCGTACGGTGGTCGCCGCGGACCCCGTCGAGGTCATCGGCCTGGACGACGTGTGGGCGGCGCTGAGGAGCATCGGCACGACGCCCACCATCGCCGAACCGCTCGCCGGAGGGCTGATCGGTGCGCTCGGCTACGACTTCGGACGACAGATCGAAACGCTGCCGGCCGCGCTCCCGTATCCCGAAGGTCCGCCAACGGTTGCGCTGGGGCGCTTTGACACGGTCGCCATCGAGGATGCGGACGGCCACTGGCAGGTCGCCTCGACGGGATCGGCCAGTAAGGCGGCCGAGCTTGAACGAATCATCAGCTCGTGCGGAGCACCGGAGCGCTCAGCGATTCGTTCGGGACCCATCCACTCATCGCTGCCGGGTGCGACCTACCGCCAGGCGGTCGAGTTGGCTCGAGAGTTCATCCGCGCCGGGGATTGCTACCAGGTGAACCTCGCCGCTCGGCTCTCCGCCGAGGTCGAGGCGACCGATATCGAGCTCGCCCTTCGGCTGTGGGACGCCGCCGGGCATGCGCGCCACGCGGCATTCGTCGGCCTCCCGGAAGGCACGCTGATGTCCGCGTCGCCGGAGCGCCTGCTCTGCGTCGAAGACGGTGTGGCCCTCAGCGAACCCATCAAGGGAACCGCGCCACTGGGAGCGCCTCCCGAGCTGCTGCTGAGCGACAAGAACCGGGCTGAGCACGTGATGATCGTCGACCTGATGAGGAACGACCTCGGTCGAATCGCCCGACGGGGAGGCGTCAGGGTCGACGAACTGATGGTCCGCCGCCCCACGCCCTATGTGGATCACCTGGTTAGCGAAGTTCGGGCGGAGCTGAACTCCTCGACGACAGTGGACCAGATTCTGCGAGCGGTCTTTCCCGGTGGCTCGGTCACCGGGGCGCCCAAAGTGCGCGCCATGGAGATCATCCGCGAGCTCGAACCGGTGAACCGAGGGCCGGCGTACGGCAGCGTCGTGGCGATCGGGACCGACGGGAGCCTGGACGCCAGCGTGAGCATCCGCACAGCGTGGCTCGCCCAAGGCCGTGCGGACTACTGGGCGGGCGGCGCCATCGTCTGGGACTCGGACGCAGATGACGAATTCGCGGAGAAGCTGCTCAAGGCGCGGCCGTTCACCTCCGCTCTCGTTACGTGAGGGCCGTCTGGCTGAACGGCTCCCTGGTCCACCCGGGGGCCGCTGCGGTCAGCATCGACAGCCCTTTGACGCGCTGGGGAGACGGGCTGTTCGAGACAATGCGCGCCGAGAACGCCCGCATCCGTTTTATGGACGAGCATCTGGACCGCATCGGCGCATCCGCGCGATTGCTGGGCATTCGCATTGCCACCCGGGCGGAACTGATCAGCGCGTTGGATGCGGCGTGCGTGGCCGGCGGTGCGGAACATCAGCGAGTACGACTGACGATCGCCGACGACCTGCTCCTCGTCGCCGTCGATGACACGGATCCACTCGGCTCCCCCGACGTCGCCGAGGCCGCTGTCGTGCCGGGAGCATGGAACTCCGGCTGGGAAATGGCCGAGCACAAGAGCTCCAGCTACAGCAGTTTTCGCCGAGCGGCTCGGCATGCCGCGAAAAGCGGAGCCGAAGTCGCCGTGCTCGCCGACGAACGCGGCTACTTCGGCGAGGCCGACATTGGCAACGTGATGGCCGCTATCAACGGGCAACTGATCACGCCGTCCGTCCGTGGACTGCTGCCGGGCATCGCCCGTGGAGCGCTCGTTGCAACCGGCATGGCGCGCGAGGGCGACTTGGCGCCTGAGGTTGTCGCGACGGCGACCGAACTCATCGTGACGAACGCCGTGCGGGGAGTCATCGCGTTGCGAAGTACGAGTGGCGAACCTTGGTCGCACGATACGCCCGGACCGCTTGCCACGGCCGCCCAGGAGGCCTTCGCCAAGCTGGGCTAGCCGGCGGCCTGTTCCTCGCCGACCGATGAGGTCAGCGTGGAATGTGGAGGCGGATACCCGAGCAGTCGCATCGCTTTGAGGCCGAGTGACAGCATTTCGCGGTCTTCGCTGCGGCCAACGTCCAAGCCGGCGACGTCGCGGATTCGATCGAGGCGGTAGCGGACCGTGTGACGGTGAGTGAACAGCTGCGCGGCCGTGGCGGCGAGATTGCCGTCGTTCTCGAGATAGGTGCTGAGCGTTGCTGTCAGATCAGTCTGGTGATCGCGGTCGTACTCGAGCACGGGCTTCACGGTTTCACCGAAGAAGGCGCTGATCTCATCGGGGCGGTCGGCGAGCACACGAAAGAGCAACTTGTAGGAGCCGGTCTCCTCGAAGGTGACCAACTCCCCCACACGCCCCAGCTTCTCCGCGATCGAGTGGGCCAGGCGCGCTTCCTCGATAGCCATCCCCAACCGGGCCGGGTCGCGCGTGAAGCGAGAGAAGGCCAGGGTCAGAGCAAGACCGGGCACCGCCTGCGCGCTTGCGCTCATGAGCCGCTCGCCGAGGGTGAGTGCCTCGGCGTCGGTTGTCGCCTCCTGCCCTTCCTCGACCGCGCGCGGTGGTGGCAAGAGGATGAGCAACTCACCATCGCGCCAGTCGAGCAAGGCGCCGGAGCGGTTCATCGCAATCACGGAGCGTCCACGCTGAAGGAAGCGCTTCACTAGGCGCTCGTCGGTGATTCGGCGGCCCTGATTGTGTGGGTCCTGCAGTGTTCCAGCCACGGCGATGGCACCGGTAGCCAACTCCGCGCCAAGGTGGCGCGCCCGTCTCACCACGAGGTCCGGCGACAGCGGTTCGCCGGCACAGAGCTCTTCGATGAAGTCGCCACGAAGGCGCGCCTCCGTATCGAGGCGAACCGCGTCACGAGATCGCATTCCCAGAAATGCGAATTCGAGCTCGTTCATGATCGCGACGTCCTCAGGGCCCAGACAGCGCTCGAGCCAGACGACGACCACGCCGACGGGGTCCCGCGCCCCGATCACCTCGCGACGATGCGCGCCGTCGCTCCCCTCACGGACGAAGACCCCCGCCAGCGACACGGGGCCGTGACCGCGCGCGCTTTCAACCGCCGTCTGAAGCTCCGCGCGATGAGCAAGCGTGAGCTCCGCGCTGCCTAAGACGTTGAGGTACTCATCCAGCAGCGCGACCGGGGCGCCCATGAGGTTCGCAGCCGTCGCGGCGACGTCGTCAGGAGTTGCATCCACCGTGGCGAGGCGGCGGAGGGCGGCTCGGGCCTTCGCTGCCGCCGCGAGACCTCCGCGTGCGCCGAGCGCCTCGGTGATGGCTCCGAGGGTCTCCGACCAGAGCGCACCTCCAGGCAGTACGACTACTGGGGTCGTGCCCGTCGCGCCGGCAGAGCGCGCGAGGATCGCGGCGCATCCGGTCGGGACCTTCTCGGGAGGCGCACCGGCGCATGCCAGAAGATAGGGCCCCGGTTGCGGATCGGTCTCGCCGGCCGGAACGACACCGGCGATCGTAACGCTGCGGTCGGCGTCGGGCGGAGCGAGACCCGAGCCCGCCAACGCGGGAAGGCTCAAGACATCTGCGAGCGAGATGCTCATGGGGTTCGTTCAACGAGCGCGGGGTCAGTCACATGCGCAGCTTGGCTAAGGGGACCTCGGATCACTACGTATGCAGCCTAGGGTGAATTGGCCATTCGGCCAATCGCGACGTTGAGGCTTTGTGCACATGTACCAAAACGTCCATTGGTAGTGATCGAATAAGCTCGCGCTCGTCCTAAAGCGGAATCGCGTGTTGTTCGCGCTCCTCTGAGGACGGACAAAGGGGAGGGACTGAGCACACTGCGCTGCTCGCAGGCTGCGGCAAGCTGGCCGAGACCGTCCACTACCCGTGACGACGCAAGGAGATCTGGACATGGCCCTGGCCAAGCTCGAGTACATCTGGCTCGACGGTTACAAGCCCACGCAGAGCCTACGCAGCAAGACGCGGGTCGATCACGACTTCGGAGGCACCCTCGAGGAATGCCCCATATGGGCGTTCGACGGCAGCTCAACCGAGCAGGCCACGGGAGGCAGCTCCGACTGCTTGCTGAGGCCGGTTGCGCTCTTCCCCGACCCGGCGAAGAAAAACGGCTGGCTCGTCATGACCGAGGTGCTCAACGCCGACGGCTCACCGCACGAGTCCAACGGCCGCGCGCTCATCGATGACGATGACGACGACTTCTGGTTCGGATTCGAGCAGGAGTACTTCCTCTGGGATCTCGAGACCAACCTGCCGCTCGGTTTCCCGGCGGGCGGTTACCCCGGCCCGCAGGGCCCGTACTACACCGGCGTTGGTGCCGGTAAGGCCTATGGCCGCAACATGGTCGACGAGCACTTCGACATCTGCCTCGAGGCGGGGCTCAACGTCGAGGGCATCAACGCCGAGGTGGCGGCGGGACAGTGGGAGTTCCAGGTCTTCGCAAAGGGTGCGGCGCGCGCAGGTGACGAGATGTGGGTGGCGCGCTACATCCTCGAGCGGGCCGGCGAAGAGTATGGCCTCGCCGTCAACTGGCACCCCAAGCCGCTTGGCGCGACCGACTGGAACGGTTCCGGTATGCACGCCAACTTCTCGAACGGCGCGATGCGCGACCAGGGCGGCGAGGCTCTCATGACGGCCGTCTGTGAGTCGTTTGGGAAGAACATCCAGCGCCACATCGACGTATACGGCGCCGACAACGACAAGCGCCTCACCGGTGAGCACGAGACTCAGGCGATCGACAAGTTCAGCTACGGCGCCTCCGATCGCGGTGCGTCGATTCGCATTCCGATCGGAACGATCGACGACGGCTGGAAGGGCCGGTTGGAGGATCGCCGTCCGGCGTCCAACGCCGACCCGTACAAGGTCGCCGCGGTCATTGCGAAGACCACCAAAGAGGCCCTCTAGCGAGAAGTGCGCGGCGGTCCGCGCCGCACAACTCGCACAGACCGACGCTCACGCATATCGAGTGGCCCGGAATCCCGGGCCATTCGCGTTCTTGAGTAAGACGGCGCGCTCGCGGCCGAGAGTAATGTCGCGTGGTGCCCGAGACGATCGATCATGAGCAGACGCAGCGGAGGACGCTCTGGGTCCTCAGCGTCAGCGTCGCGCTTGCCACCGCGGGCGCTGCTGCTGCCTTCGCCGCCGCGGCCGTGCTCGGTGAGGATCTCACCGGCAACGAGGTGCTCGGCAGCCTCGCTGCTGCTGGACTGACCATCGGAACCGCGGCCGGAGCCGTTCCGCTCGCGCGCATGATGGACGCGCGTGGCAGACGCCCGGGCTTCCGCCTCGGCCTGTTGGTCGCCGGGGGCGGCGGATTGCTCGTCATGCTCAGCGCGATCGCCGAGTTCTACCCTCTTCTCCTGCTCGGGACCCTCTTGATTGGTGCAGGCAACGCGGTGGCGCTGGCAGCCCGATTCGCCGCGGCGGATCTTGCCGCGCCGGAGTCGCGGGGACGCGCCATCGGCTATGTCGTCTGGGCCGCAACACTGGGAGCGGTGCTCGGACCGGCAGCCGGCCTGGCCGGGGGCGGATTCATCGCGGAGAGCATCGGGCTGCCGCGGATCGCCGGCGTCTACGCCTTCGTCGCGATATCCCTGTTCTTCGCCTCCCAGGTCATCGACCGCTTCCTGCGTCCTGATCCTTTGTTGGTGGCCCGCGAGGCACTCGGGCAGGGCGCACCACGACAGGCAGCGTCGATGAAGGAGGGCCTGCTCGGGATCATGGCCGCGCCGCTGGCTCAGATCGCTGCCGGCGCGCTGGTGATCGCGCACGTGGTGATGATCGGAATCATGACCGTCACCCCACTGCACCTTCACGACAGCGATAGCGGGCTGACGATCATCGGTCTGGTGATCTCGGTCCACATCCTGGGCATGTACGCCTTCTCGCCGGTAGTCGGCTGGCTCACCGACCGCGTGGGGCCGCTGCCGATGATCGTCGTCGGGGGACTCATCCTGATCCTTGCGGCAGAGATCGCCGCCGGAAGCGCGCCACATGATCATGCCCAGATATTCGGGGGGCTCTTCCTCCTCGGCATTGGATGGAACTTCGAGTTGGTGGCGAGCAGCAGCGTGCTGACGGGTGTGGTGGTGCCTGAGCGCCGCGTCGCGGCGCAGGGCCTCACGGACCTGGTGATGAACTCTTTCGGAGCCGCTGCCGGAATCGGCGCGGGCTTCGTGATCGGGCTGCGAAGTTTCGGCATGCTGGGGCATGTCGGTGCCGCCGTCGCGTGCACCGTTGTCGTGGCCGGTGTGGTGGGCTTGCTGCTTGCCCGCGGCCCGCGTACGGCCCCCTCCACCTAAGGATCATGAGCGACTCTCTCCCCGACATCACAGACGCCGACCGCGCCGCCATCCTGCTGGAGTGCTGGTGGTCACACGACGGTCAGTGGTTCCTCAAGACGGCGGCCGCGCATGGTCTTGCCGACGCCATGGAGCGCAACGAGGACACCATCGAGAGCATAGGCAGAATCGAGATGAAAAAGCTCCACACGGCGATGGGCGCCCCCGCGGTCGCCGGAGCGGCGGACTTCTTGAAAATGCACCAAGCGGCACAGCAGCTGATCGGCTGGCCCGCCTCGGCCGCCCGACTCGATGGCGACGGCTTCATCGTCGAGATCGACGACTGTGTGGTGTGGCAGATGACCGAGGCGGCCGGGCTTACCGACGTCGCGCCGGGATGTCGGGGGGCGCTACGCCGCCAGAAGGGATGGGCGTCGGTGTTCTTCAGCGCCGAGCGCTTCAGCTGGACTCGCGAGTTCGGCCTCCCCGACGGTGACTCGCGCTGTGGCTATCGATTCAGCCTGGAGCCGTACTGAGCTCAGCGAGTAGTTCGTCCCAACGGTCCGCGCATGCATCCCAGGTCTGCGGCGTGATCCAGGCTGCCCCCTCTCGACCCAATCGGGCGCGCAGAGGCTCGTCGCCGGCCAGTCGCGCCAGCTGTCGCCCGTAGGTGTCCTCGTCATAGAGCAGGCCACCGCCTGAGCGAGCGGTTTGGCCGGCGAGCACCTCGCAGTTGGCGTTTGCAAGCGTCGGCCTACCGGCCTGCCAGGCCTCCAGCGCCGCAAGAGACAGGCTCTCGTAGGGGCTCGGCAGCACGACGACCTCCGCGGCCGCGAGCAGGTCCGCGCGATCTGTCTCGGAGACGAAGCCTGTCGTTATGGCCCATCGGGGAAGGCGATCTTCCAGAGATCCACGCCCGGCGACCACCAGTCCCAATCGTCCGCCTGTGGCGCGGTAGCGCTGGTGCTGGCGAACGAGGGCGTCGACGCCCTTTGCGGCATCGACCCGGCCGAGGTACAGCGCGAATCGTGGTGGCAAATCGAAGCGCCGCCTCGCGGCTTCGGCATCCCCGGTTGGTGCCGACGCTATGCCCGTACCGACCACGCGGCTTGGCCGACCGCGAATTCCGTGGAGATCGTCGATCAGACGACGCTCCTCTGGCGTAAGCAACGCCAGCCCGTCTGCCGCGGCGAGAACGGCCCGCGTCGTGGAAAAACGCAACATCGGCTCCTCGTGGGCGAGGGGAACCAGGATCGAGC
>CAMYIK010000098.1 GCA_947258365.1 uncultured Thermoleophilia bacterium
ATCGCATTGAGCCGGCCCTTCGCGGCCATGGTGACCGCCAGCGCAACGAGCCCGATCGCCAGCCCGATCTCGGCCTTGCTCATGAGGTGAAATGTCGCGCGGCCGACATCGAGTGCGACAGGGCGCGAGAGGGACTCGGCCTCGAACTTGACGGGCGTGGCGAGGAACGAAACCCCCACCAGGAGCCCCGCCCAGAACATGGCTCCCAGCCTCAGGAACTCGACACCGCGTGACGTATCGCGAGTCAAGGTGAGCCGAGTGCCACGGCCCGGGACGTCGGTCGTGTCGGGTTGTCGAAGTTCCGAGGCTTTCGGTCGCTGCAAGGTCTCGTGGTGTGGTCGCCGGAGTCTCGTGGCCGTGTGAGATCCAGCATCCCCGTGCCCGTTGCGCCCGCGTACGTACTTTCCCGCAGGCCCTCTTCGGATCCTTCGCGCCCTCCGTACGGATATCCGCGTAGCCGCTTGTCCCGTGCGTCGCATAGAAAAACGGCGTGAATCCGACCGCCTTCGCCATTACCGTCATCTACTCGGTGGCCTGCGTCGTGGCGTTGATCGCCATCCTCCTCATCTGGCGATCCACCCACGGGCGGGGTGAGCGGCCGGGCGACGGGGTCGACACCGAGAAGCTCGCTCACGGCGAGAAGGCATGGTTCGCGATCGTGGTGGCGGCCCTTGGCGCCCTGCTACTCGCAACCTTGCCGTTCATCCCCTACGGCGACACCGCCGCGGCTGAGGGGCAACAGCAGGTCTCAGTCGAAGGGTTCCAGTTCGGCTGGACCATTGAGCCCTCGACGATCACCGCGGCGACGGCGACGCGCTTCACCGTCACGGCGACCAAAGTGACGCACGGGTTCGCGGTCTACAACGACGACAACGTGATGCTGTTCCAAATCCAGGCCATCCCCGGTCACACCAGCCACATCGTTCACACGTTCGATGAGCCGGGCCGCTACCAGGTCGTTTGCCTCGAGTTCTGCGGCGTCGGGCATCACCGGATGCTGAGCACGTTCACCGTGGAGCCCGTGTGAGCACCGCCACCAGCTACGTCGAGCCGGAGCCCGTCGCGGACGCTTACGACCGTGGGGTGGCCCGGTCGCTGACTCTTCGGTACGTCATCGCGTCGACGGCGATCTTCTTGGTGAGCGGGCTTCTCGGGGCGCTGCTTCGCCAGAGCCAGGCTGACATCTACAAGATCGACGACAACGCCTGGTACGCGGTCATGACCGCCCATGGGCTCGGGGCCTTCGTGGGCTGGGCCGCCTTCGCCGTAATGGGTTTCTCGTTCTGGGTGTTGAGCGAGGTCGGCTTTCCCATGGGGAGCCTTGGCGCCGCGCTTGCCCGCCTCGCCTTCTGGCTGATGGTCGTGGGGGTCGCCGGCGTCGTCGTGACGACCCTGGTCTTTGGCTTCGGCGGGTCGTGGGTCTTCCTCTATCCGCTGCCGTTCGAGTCGGCAGGTCAGTGGGGCGACGGGGTGACCGGGGTCTTCTCAGCCTCGGTGCTGCTCGTCGGTCTGTCGATCGTCGTCTGGTGCGTGGCGATCCTCGTGATCGTGGCCGGTCCCGGGCTACGCAGCGAAAGCACCTCGCGCGTCAACCGAGTCTTGGCCGCCATGGGTCTGGGCATCATCTTCCGGCGGCGCTTCAAGACCGAGCGGCCGGTGCCCTACCCGGTGATCCCGCTCACGGTGATCGCGATCGACATGATCATCGCGACGCTGCCACTGGCGGGGCTGCTCATAGTGATGATCATCCAGTCGTTCGCGCCCGGCGTCAGCGTTGACGCGCTCTTGGCCAAGAACGTGCTCTGGTGGTTCGGCCACCCGGTCGTGTACCTGCTGCTGTTCCCGGCCGTCGCGGTCTACTACCTGCTGGTACCGCGCTTCGCGGGCCGAAAGCTGGTGTCGGGAGACATCATCGCGGTCGGATGGACCATCGCCGTCATCGCCAATGTGACGGTCTGGGCCCACCACATGTACCTGGACTACCCCAACGGCACTCAGGCCGCGATTAACACGGCGATGGAGCCGCTGACCTTCTCGCTCACGATCGTCTCGGCCCTCTCGCTCTACAGTCTCTTCTTTACGATCTATCGTTCGAACTGGGTCTGGAACGCGGCGAGCACGGCATTGTTCCTTGGGCTCGTGAGCTGGCTCCTATCGGGGCTCTCCGGGGTCATCAACGCGACGATCGCGTTCGACACGTTCGTGCACAACACGCTGTGGGTGGTCGGCCACTTCCATCACATGGCGCTGATGAACATCGGCATCGTGATCTTCGGGGCGATCTACGCGTTCCTGCCGGCGCTGATCGGTCGCCCGCTCTACAGCGACCGGCTCGGGCTCTGGCATGTCTGGCTGACCTTCTTCGCTGGCACGGCCGTGAGCGTCGTCTGGCTCATTCAGGGCCTCGACGGCGCGCCACGTCGCTTCTCCGAGTTGCCTGGCCAGTACGACGCCACCAACGCCGCATCCATCCCGTTGGTCGCCGTGCTCGGTCTGGCGCAGTTGCTGTTCGTCTGGAACATCTACAAGACGATCCGCGGCGACACGACGGCCGCGAGACGGCGAGAGCTGATGCAGGGTGTGGCCCGGCCACGGCTCACGAGCGCATCGCTTCAAGGCTTTGCGATGGTTGCCACGCTGGTCGCGATGGCCGGACTCGGACTCGCCGGTTGGGCGATCAGCAACGCCGGCGCGGACGACTCGCAGGACTCGTACGTGCCGATCGCCGCCGAGGCCCCCGCGGATGCCACACCTGCCCAACTCGGTGAGCAGGTGTATATCAATGCGGGATGTGGCTCATGCCACGCGCTCGCCGCTGCGGGCACCGACGGCATCGTCGGTCCGAGCCTCGATGAGCTCGCACCCGAGGCGGAGCGCGTCACCGAGGTGGTCACCAACGGCCTCAACGAGATGCCGGCCTTCGGCAATCAGCTCAGCGACGAGGAAATCGCCGCGCTCACCGCCTACGTGAGCGAGTCGGCCGCGCCCTGATCCGCGCTTTCCTCCTTCACGCCGGGAGCGAGCACTCCGAGGACGCCTCCGACCTCGCGGCGAGATGGAGCATCGACCCGGTGGTGCTGGCCGGAGCGGCGATTGCCGTCGCCCTCTACGCGATTGGCTGGGCGCGTCTGCGCAATCGTGGCAGGGCGGATCTTGCCAACTGGCCTCGGGCCGCCTTGTTCGGCGCCGGCCTGATCATTTGCGTGCTCGCCCTTCTTTCGCCTTTGGACCCGGTGGGCGAGGAGTACCTGCTGTTCGGTCACATGCTGCAGCACATCTTGCTCGGCGATCTCGGGCCGCTACTGATCGTGCTCGGCCTGACCGGCCCGCTCGCGCTGTTCGTCGTGCCGCCGCCGCTGCTGCGGACGGTGGCGCGCCGACGACCACTCCGAGCCGCGGCTCGCGCTGTGACCAATCCGTTCGTCGTGGTGGCGCTCTGGATCATCGTCATGGCCGGCTGGCACCTGCCCGTGGCATTCGAGTACGCGCTCGCGAACCGCTGGGCGCACGATCTTGAGCACGCCAGCATGTTCGCCGCCGGGTTCCTGGTGTGGCTGACCATCGCCGGTGCGGTCCCCCGCCACCGATTGAGTCATGGGCGGCGTGCGGCGATCGCCGTGGGACTGTTGGTGGTGGGAATGGTGATCTCCCAGGTGATCTTCCTGGCCGACCCTCTCTATGACGTATACGTGGAGCAGCCCGAGCGGCTGTTCGGTCTTACCCCGAAGGGCGACCAGGTGCGCGCCGCAATGCTGATGAGCGCCGACCAACTGCTGACGCTGGGAACCGCGGCCGCGCTACTCGTCTGGACCCATGTCGAGCAGGGCGCCGCCGAGATGGCAGACGATGAAACCCCCGCGCCCGTCGCGAGCGGGTAGGCCACACTCTCTCGCTGATCTCGACGACGGGTCAGTCGTGCTCGACTCTCGGAGCGGTATCAGCCTCAAGCCGCCCGCTGACCAGCGTCATCACACCGAAGCTGTTGTCGAGGCGTCGGTCGATGATTTTCCGATAGTCCGGTGAGTGGTACCAGGCCTTCGCGGCGTCCTTGTCATGGAAACGCACGACGACGGTCACGTGACCCGCCTCGCCCTCCAGGGGCTCGCTCTCGAAGTCCGCGACGAGGATCTCTCCGCCGTGACTCTCGATCGAGTGCACGGCATGCTGTCCGTACGCCTCGAGTCCCTCAGGATTAGTGATTGTGTAGTTCTGGACGACGTAAGCTGACACGGAAGCCTCCCGGAGTTGGTGCTGGCGGTCGACCACAGCATCTCGCACCACGACCCCTACGAACACCTCGTCGCTCGCCCGCAATCGAGCTGATGGATGGGTCCTGTGGGTTGAGCTGACCGAGCGCCCTCTCAGGCGTCGGCCAGGATCATGTCCGACGCGCGCTCGGCGATCATCATGACTGGGGCATGGATGTTGCCCGAGGTGATCGAAGGCATCACCGACGCGTCGGCAACCCGCAGGCCTTCGACGCCTCGCACGCGCAGACGGGGGTCCACCACCGCATGGTCGTCGTTCCCCATGCGGCACGTCCCGCATGGGTGATAAAGCGTCTGGCCCGTCGCGCGGGCCCAGCCCAGCAACGCGTCGTCGTCCTCGGCGAGGGGTCCAGGGTTCATCTCGCGTGCGATAAGCGGGGCGAGCGACGGACAGGCCACGAGGCGTCGCGCACGTCGGATCGCGGCGACTACGTGTCTGCAGTCCTCTGCGGTGCTCAGGAAGCGCGGGCGAATCGCAGGTGGCTGGACGGGGTCGAGGGAGACGCTGTGAATCGCCCCAATTGACCGGGGCCGCTGCTGGATGATTCCGATGGTCATGCCCGGTTGCCGGTCCAGGACGCGCCGGGCAGCGTTCTCGTAGCTGGCGTGCATGAACAGGAATTGGGTGTCCGGACGTTCGCCCTCGGGATCGGTTGCGACGAATCCGTGGCAGAGCGCCGGCCCGAGCGTGAGGATGCCGGAGCGCCGGACCATGTACTGCGTTAGTGCGGCTGCCAGCCGCCATCCCCGCGTGGATTCGTTGAGGCTGCGGACGTGCCGGAGCCTCCAGTTCATGCGCAGGGCGTAGTGGTCAGAGTAGTTCTCACCGACACCCACGAGCTCATGCCGGACCGGCAGGCCGATGGAACTCAGCACGTCCGCTCGTCCGACCCCGGAGAGTTCGAGAAGCTGGGGTGAGCGGATCGCCCCGGCGGTCAGGATTACCTCGCTCCGGACCTGAAGGTCATACACGGACCGCCCGCGCCTGGCCCTCGCACCAGTACATCGGTTGCCGTCGAAGGTGAGACCGAGCGCGTGGGTGCCGCTCATCACGGTGAGGTTCGATCGCCTACGGGCGGGAGCCAGGTACGCGTCGTACGGGCTCCATCGGCGACCGCGTAGCTGGTTGACCTGGTAGTAGCCGAACCCCGCCTGCTCCAGGTTGTAGTCCTCCACGAGGCGACCACCGTCCTCCACCGCCGCGCGCAGGAACGCATCGGCCACAGGAGACCGCTCTCGAACCTGGGTGACGTGCAGCGGCCCGTCGCGTCCCCGCCCCTGGCCACCCTGCGCGTAGTCCTCGATACGCCGGAAGTACGGCTCGACGTCCGCGTGCGCCCAGCCCGTCGCCCCGGCGGCGGCCCACTCGTCGTAGTCGGCAGCCTGACCGCGCACGTACACCATGCCGTTGATAAGGCCCGACCCGCCCAGTCCGCGCCCGCTCGGCACCGGGATCGCGCGGCTGTCGGTGTCCGGATCGGGCACGGATTCGTAGCCCCAGTTGTAGCGCCGGCTGCGAAGCAGGTGACCGAAACCTGCCGGGACGCGAATAAACGGGCTACGAGGCTCGCCGCCGGCCTCGACGAGCAGGACCCGGTGCCGACCGGACTCCGTCAGGCGGCTCGCGAGGATGCACCCCGCCGTGCCACCGCCGACGATCAGGTAGTCGACATCATCCATTCCGGGAGAACGGGGGTAGGCCTTCACGGAGCGGTCTCGACTCAGCCATTGCGCGTTCGACCTCCTGGCCGTGTTCATTGCCGATCTGGAACCTCTGCA
Source organism: uncultured Thermoleophilia bacterium (assembly GCA_947258365.1). Classification (GTDB taxonomy): domain Bacteria; phylum Actinomycetota; class Thermoleophilia; order Miltoncostaeales; family Miltoncostaeaceae; genus CAMYIK01. The sequence goes on from CAMYIK010000098.1 coordinate 6,048, forward strand.
TGTTCTTCTCAACGGCCGCGAGAAACCGGCTCATGGCGTGCTCAAGATCAGTCGACGGCCGCACTCCGGCATTGGGTGAGCCGCGCCTGGTGCGTTTGGCCCTGAACGCGAGAGGGGGGTGGCCCGGACCCCAAGTGGTGAGGAACATCCCGTTGCAGGTACGGCATATGCCGCCTCCGATGCATGGAAGATGCAAAACGTGAGCCTACTGCGAGCCCGGTCGCTGGCGGGAGTGCGGCTGTCTCCCCTCGTGAATCACTGGGTTTTGCGAGAGGCTCTCACCGGAGCCAAAGAGAACCGGCTGGAGGGAGCACGATGAGGCCGCTGAAGGTCGCGAATTGGAGCCAACTAGGGGATCGAGAGCCCGTCGGGGCACTGGTGTCCAACGTCGACCTGGTCATCACGCGGTTCGGCGATGAGCACTCGGTGCTCTACGGGCGCTGCCTTCATCGCGGGGCGAAACTCGCCGATGGCAGCGTCGTCGGTGCAGACCTGGTGTGCGGACTACACGGATGGGACTACCGGCTCGACAGCGGTATCAGCAGCTACGAGAATTCGCAGCGGCTCGCGAAGTTCGAATCGTGGGTGGAAGACGACGACGTGATGGTCGACGTCGATGAGATCGAGGCTTGGGAGCGGGACAATCCGCAGCCCTACGATCGGTCGGCCTATCAGGGTGAATTCCAGGATCATCACGGCAGCCCCGCCGAGCCGCACACTGGGCTGATCCAGCAGCTGGCGCGGGACGGCCTCAGCAAGCTCGGACATCACGGTCCAACGGCGGCCATGGGCGTGGAGCGTGGGCTGCTGCCAACCTGGGACGACATCCAGGTGCTCACCGCCCAGCTGTCCCGGCGACCGTTGCTCGATCAGGACTCAGTGAGCACGGATCTCGTAGTCGGCCCACGCGCTGACAGGCCGCTTTCCCTGGCCATCCCCCTTTTCGTCTCGGACATGAGCTTCGGAGCCCTCTCGGAGGAGGCCAAGGTTGCACTCGCTAGAGGGGCAGAACGGGCCGGTACGGGGATTTGTTCCGGCGAAGGCGGAATGCTCGCTGATGAGCATGCCGAGAACTCGCGGTACTTCTACGAGCTCGCCTCTGCCAAGTTCGGCTGGTCACTCGACAAGGTCAAGAACGTCCAAGCGTTCCACTTCAAGTTCGGCCAAGGTGCGAAGACGGGCACCGGAGGCCACCTGCCGGGACACAAGGTGGTCGGCAAGATCGCCGAGGTCCGTGGCCTCCCGGAGGGGCAGGCCGCAGTGTCGCCCGCAACCTTCACCGATTTGACGACCGCAGATGACTACCGGCGGCTCGCGGACGACGTGCGAGAAGCGTCCGGCGGCATTCCTATCGGCGCCAAGCTGTCTGCCCAGCACATAGAAGCCGATATCGATGCGGCGGTGAGCATCGGGGTCGACTACATCATTCTGGATGGTCGTGGCGGGGGGACCGGTGCTGCGCCGACCCTCTTCCGAGATCACATCTCGGTGCCGACTATCCCCGCGCTAGCCAGAGCCCGGCGCCACCTTGACGCCGTGGGCGCGGAAGGGGTCACGCTCGTTGTAACCGGCGGGCTCCGAACTCACAGTGATTTCGCGAAGGCGCTGGCACTAGGGGCTGATGCCATTGCCGTGTCCAATTCGGCGCTGCAGGCCATCGGGTGTCTGGGCATGCGAGCGTGCAACACGAACAACTGCCCGGTCGGCATCGCCACCCAACGCAAAGACCTTCGCGCCCGCCTCATCGTCGATGAGGCCGCGCAGCGCCTCGAGAGATTCTTCTCAGCGACGGCCGACCTCATGTGCGTGCAGGCTCGCGCGTGCGGACACGACTCGCTCTCCGGCTTCGCAAAGGAGGATCTCACGACCTTCGATCGCGAAATGGCCCACCTCACAGGGATCGCCTACGGGGGCTTTAGCTTCTGAGCGACGTCCAGAGGGTTAGGGAAGAGCCTGATGGTTGCCGATACACCAAGGGCAGCCCCCCTCTACCCACGGTGGACACATGACCATCAATTGGTCTCGCTACTCGCGCGTCAGCAGGCCTTTCGCTGTTCTTCTCGCGGCGGTCGCCGTGGCAGGCACGTCTGGCCTCTTTGCCGATCCGGCGTCCGCGCTCAGTCGAACTGAGGCGAAGAAGATCGCCCTGACGGCAAGCACCGCCAAGGCCAGCAACGGTGACCTGATCATCTTTGGCCTGCCGCGCGCTCTGAGCCCACGGCAATCGATCTCGCTGGCGGGCCCAGCGAATCTTGGCGTCGGCAAGCCGACGGGCTTTCAGAAGAGTCGGCTACGCCCACTGAGGCGGCGTACGTGGCTCTTCTGGGAAGACCTGGTTCCGGGCGCCCAGTTCCAGCATCCGAGCCGCGTCATCCTGGTCGATGACCGCACAGGGAAGGTGACGGTGCGTTCGACTGGCTTCTATCCGCTAGTGGATGGGCGCCGCCCCGCATTCCTCCGGAGTTGGAGTAGGTACCACAGCCGCAAGTGGCAGGTCTTTCGCCGGATTCGGACCCTGGCCCGACCCAAGACGCAAAGCGCGGCCCTTCGCGAGCACGGCAACCTCCCGAGCTCGGCTTTCAAGGGACATTGCATCTACATGATCGGCGCCTTCCACGATCCGCTCTTCGCGAAGGACTTCGACCAGATCAGCGCGTTTGCCCGCGGGGCAGGAATCGCCTCCTTCTATGCCACCAAACGCGGCACCCCGCCGTTCAAGATCAAGCCGGCTAAGAAGTGGCGCACCGAAGGCACGGTCTCCGAGATGTCCGCGGACCTCAAGTTCATGCGCGACACAGAAGGGTGCAAGGACATCCTCTTCTACGTCGCCGGCCACGGCTATCCAGAAAAGGGATCCGCAAAGCAGCTCCAGGCCTGGCTCCGCAAAGTCCATACGAAAGTCACGCGCAAGGGCCTTCAGAGGATGATCGCCAGTCTCAAGGCGGCGCTGAGGACCTCCACCAGCGCGGGCGCGGTCCTGATCAGCGACAAGGACTCCGCGACCAGCGACCCTGCCTTCGTCACTCAACGAGGGCTTGAGCTGGCGATCAAAGACGCGTCCGGTCGAAGCGGTACCGCTCAACACCTCACATTCAAATTCAAGTTCCAATCCTGCTTCTCGGGCCGATTCATCTCGGCATTCAAAAACAACCCGGACGTTCTGATGGTCGAGGCCTCATCAGGCGAGTTCGAGCCCTCATTCGGTTTTTGGCAGACCGGCGCCAAGAGGGCGAAGGGTCCGAAAAATCCGGGGGTCAGCGA
>CAMYIK010000099.1 GCA_947258365.1 uncultured Thermoleophilia bacterium
TGGACACGCCGTCAGCCTTTCTTGATGAGCTCGTCCTCCTCGGAGACCAGCTCCTTGAGCGACTTCTTGGCATCCCCGAAGAGCATCGAGGTCTGGTCCAGGTAGAAGAGGTCGTTGTCGATACCCGAGAAGCCCGAGGCCATGGAGCGCTTCATGACGACGACGCTCTGCGCCTTGTCGACGTCGATGATCGGCATGCCGTAGATCGGCGAGCTGGGGTTCGAGTGCGCCTGCGGGTTCACGACGTCGTTTGCGCCGATCACCATTGCGATCTCGGTGTTTTCGAGCTGCCGGTTGGCATCGTCAAGGTCGAGCTGCTGGTCGTACGGCACGTCGGCCTCTGCCAGAAGCACGTTCATATGGCCCGGCATGCGGCCGGCGACCGGGTGGATACCAAAGCGAACCTCGGTGCCGTTCTTGCTGAGGATGTCTGCCAGCGCCTTCAAATCGTGCTGGGCCTGGGCCACCGCGAGGCCGTAGCCGGTAACGAACACGACCGACTGGGCGTACGCCAGCATCGTCGCCACGTCCTCGGCCGTCATGGTGCGGTAAGGGCGCGCTTCCCCGTCGCTGGTCACGTCTGCGCCGGACTGGCCGAAGCCTCCGAACATGACGTTGGAAACCGAGCGGTTCATGGCCTTGGTCATGATGCTCGTGAGGATCAGGCCTGACGCGCCGACCAAGGCGCCGGCAATGATCAGGACGTCGTTTCCGATCGCGAAACCGGCGGCTGCCCCGGCGAGACCCGAGTACGAGTTGAAGAGCGCGACGAGTACGGGCATGTCCGCGCCACCGATCGGAATCGAGACGAGAATGCCCAGCAGCAGAGCCGCGACCACGAGTCCCGCGAACAGCAGCAAGGTGCTGGTCTCGCTGAACCCACCGTCCTGAGTCGCCCAGATCAGCAGGGCCCCGAGTGCGAGCGTCGCGACCGCGACGAGCGCCGAGAGCACGTTCCGGGCCGGCAGCAGAATCGGGTTGCTGCTCAGCGTGCCGTGCAGCTTCCCGGCCGCCACCGCGGAGCCGGTGAGAGTGAGGGCGCCGATGGTCGTGCCCAGAGCGATGGTGACACCGACGTCCGAGTCGATAGCTCCACCAGTGTCATAGAGCCGCTTCAGCTCGCCGCCGGCCAGCAGGGCAGACGCCGCGCCGCCGAATCCGTTGAACACGGCGACCATCTCCGGCATTTCGGTCATCTGGACCTTGCGCGCGAGGAAGGCGCCGACGATGCCACCGACGACGATGCCACCGATGATCCATTCGTAGCTGACGATCTCGCGATCGAACAACGTCGCGACAACGGCGATGAGCATGCCGACGGCGGCCACACGGTTGCCCACGCGGGCGGTCGAGGGCCGGCGCAGCTGCGCCATTCCCCAGATGAACAGGATCGCTGCTACCAGGTAGCAGAGGTTGATGACGTTGATGACGTCCTGGTCGCTCATGCTCCGGGGCCCTCCCGGCGGAACATCTGCAGCATGCGGTCGGTCACGAGGAAGCCACCGAACACGTTAATGGCCGCGAGTATGACCGCGGCGATCGCAATGCCCTGACTGAGCCCGGACTCACCGGCGCCCGCGACGACCAGCGCACCCACGACCACGATGCCCGAGATCGCATTGGTGCCGGACATCAGTGGCGTATGCAGTGTTGGCGGTACTTTCGTGATCACGAAATAGCCAATGAACGTCGCCAAAGCGAAGATCGTCAGCGCAGTGATTAGTTGTTCCACGGCGGCCCCTCCATCGTCGTGGTCGGGTAGCGGGTCCTACGCCCCATTGGCAACTTGGCCCACCAATGATCCACCATGAGTGACGGTGGCGCCGGCGATGACCTCGTCCTCGAAGTCGACCTTCAGGTTTCCCTCGTCGTCGACCAAGAGCTCGAGTAGGCCGGCGAGGTTGCGCGAGTAGAGCACGCTGGCTTCGGCCGGCATCAGTGCGGGAACGTTGAGCGGAGCGTGGATCTCCACGCCGTGGGCGGTGATGGTCTTGCCGGGCTCGCTGAGCTCGCAGTTGCCACCGGTCTCACCCGCAAGATCGACGATCACCGATCCGGTCCTCATCTTCTGCACCGCGTCGGCGGTGACCAACAAAGGCGCGGGCTTGCCGGGGATCTGGGCGGTCGTGATCACGACGTCGGCGTCGGCCACGTGCTCTCCGAGCTGGGCCCGCTGGCGCTGCTGGGCGTCGTCGGTCTGCTCCTTGGCGTAGCCGCCCTCGGTCTCGAGGTTCTCTTCCTCCTCGAGCTCCACGAACTTCCCGCCGAGGCTTTCCACCTGCTCGCGGACGGCGGCTCGTACGTCGTAGGCATGCACGATAGCGCCAAGGCGCTTTGCCGTCGCGATCGCCTGCAAGCCGGCCACACCGGCTCCGAGGATCAAAACGTTCGAGGGAGGGATTGTTCCCGCCGCGGTCATCATCAGCGGGAAAAAACGTCCGATGGAGTTGGCGCCGATGAGCACCGACTTGTACCCGGCGAGCGAGGCCTGTGACGACAGCACGTCCAGTCGCTGGGCGCGTGCGATGCGGGGGATGAGCTCCATGCTGACCGTGGTCACGCCCGCTCCGGCCAGTTGCCCGAGCAGCTCGCCGTTTGTCAGTGCCCGGAATTGTCCCGCAACGACGGCGTTCGCGGGCAGTGCCGCGATCTCTTCTGCCGTCGGGTCGTTGACCTTGAGCACGACGTTGACTCCGGAGAACAAATCCGCCAGATCGTTGGCGATGGTGGCGCCCGCGTCGGAGTAGTCGGCGTCAGAGAAACCGGCGGACGCACCCGCGCCGGCACCGACGGCCACTGCGTGCCCGTCTCGCGCCAGTCGCTGCACCGTTTCCGGGACGATCGCGACGCGGGTCTCATTCTCTGCCGTTTCGGCTGGTACGGAGATCTTCATGCTCTCGGCCTGGGCTCGCTGAACGACAAGGTCGCCGCTCGGATGAGGCCAGGGACCGACGGCTATAAAACAATACGCAATCTTCGCCCCTCGTGGGTGCTGGACTCTCGGGTCAGAGGTCCCTACTCGAACGGCTCCGCTTTTGACTCCCATCGGGGTGGACACCTCATCGACGGCCAGGACGAGTTCACGGCCAGGCCGAGGCAGCCGCCTCGGGGCCGCCTCGCGGCGTCGGTAGATTCCCGCCCATGGCATCGAACGACCGCCCCGTGTCGCTGACGGGCATCAAGCCGACTGGGGCCGCGACTCTCGGCAACTACCTCGGGATGATCCGGCCCGCACTTGGACTCGCGGACCAGTATCGGGTGCTCTATTTCATCGCCGACTATCACGCGTTGACCACCGTTCATGACGGGCCGGAACTCTGCGAGCTGACCTACGACCTGGCGGCGACGTGGTTAGCCCTTGGATTGGAGCCCGGGGAAGAAGCAACGCTTTATCGGCAGTCAGATGTCCCGGAGATCTTTGAGATCATGTGGATCCTGTCGTGCTTTACGCCGAAGGGGCTGCTGAATCGCGCTCACGCGTACAAAGCCGCCAGCGATGCCAACGAGCAATCGGGTACGACGCCCGACGACGGGATCTCGGCCGGCCTGTTCAACTATCCGGTCTTGATGGCTTCCGACATCCTCGCTTTCGATGCCGACGTCGTTCCTGTGGGGCTGGACCAGAAGCAGCACATCGAGATCGCACGCGACATCGCCGAGGTCATTAACCAGACCTATGGACCGGTGCTCAGGCTTCCTGAGCACCGGATCGAGGAGAACGTTCAGACCATTCCCGGTCTCGACGGACGAAAGATGAGCAAGAGCTACGGCAACACCATCCCTCTCTTCTTGGAGCCGAAGAAGCTCCGCAAGACCGTCAGGAAGATCGTTACCGACTCGCGGCCTCCGGAAGAACCGAAGGACCCAGAGGGCGACACGCTCTTCGCTCTTTTCAGCGCGGTGGCTCCGGTCGACGACGTTGAAGATCTTCGACGTCGGTATCTCGAGGGCGGCACCGGCTACGGTGAGGTGAAGGACGACCTCGCGGATCGGCTCATCGCGCTATTCGAGGAGCCCCGCCAGCGCTACGACGAGTTGATGGCCGGCCGGGCGACGATCGATCGCATCCTCGACGAGGGCGCCGAGCACGCTCGGAGCATCGCCGGTCGTGTTCGCGACCGTCTCCGGACGGCCGTCGGCACGGCGCGCTGACTACTTGGTGACGCGGAAGCTGACGCGCGGCTTCTGACCGCCCGCACCCGACGTACTGGCCACAGCGGTATAGCGCCCGGCCTTCAGTCCCTTGGGGAGCGCGATCCGCTTGGTTCGAGGTCCGACGACCTTTCCGATCGCCCGACGTCGCCCATTCGGCGGCAGCAGGCTGAGAACCGCCTGAGCACCGCGCGGAACGGTGAGCGTGAAGACGCCCGAGGCGTAGCGCAGCTTCACCTTCGGGCGAGTGACCGTGACAACGACCACCTTTCGGTCCTTTAGCCCATCTCCTTGGAGAACCGCGGTCACGCGGTATTTGCCCGGCCGCGTGTCGAAGGGGATGGCCACTCTCGTGCTGGCGCTTGGTGCATCGAGCTTCTTGATCGCTCGAGCCGCGCCACCCGAGAAGCGTTTGATCGACACGACGACTCGACCGCGACGGGCCGCCGTCACTTCTACGGCCCGTCCGCCGGACCGCTTCAGCGCGAGCCCTCCGGGTACCGCCACCGGATAGTCGCCACCCGGCGGGACCGAGTTCGGTGAACCGAGGGACCTTGTGTATTCCACCGCCCAGTCGCGCCCGGCAGCCGCAGTCCTTAGGCCGTAGGCCGAGGGCCCGTTGGCGAGTAGCTGACGTCCTGCCGCGGAGGCACGCACGCGGTTCCATAGGGCGGTCTGGCCGATGCCACCGTCGGGGCCCAGCATCAGATGGAGCGACCCGCGACCTGAGGGCCACCGTGCCAACCAGCGAGTCGGGTGGGTTGCCATCTCACGAGCCGGGAAAGGCTGGAGGTTGCCGCGGTACGTCAGGAGATAGGTCGAGCGCCCGCGACTCATCGCGTCAATAAGGGTCCTGTGCTTGGCAGATAGCGCTTGGCGCGGGTCGCGCCGCCCGACCTGCTCCACCATCGATGGCGCGGCATAGAAGGTGATGCGGCGACGGTCGGAGCCGAGACGGACCATGGCCGTGCGAAGGCGCTGAGCCGCCGCGAGGTCCCAGTGAGCCGGGGCGATTTCGTCGATCGCCACGCGGCTGCCCGTGTTGCGATCTCTCCAGGCGGCCCTCATGCGCGCGGTCATCTGTGCGGTCGAGAGCCTGGAGAGCTCCTTGCCGTTCAGCTTGGCGACCAGGCGACCGGTCGACCACCGGTTGTTGGCCAGAACCGGGGCTTGTCGCAGCGTGGTTCCGTCGACGCCGTCATGGACGGCGATCGCGCCCGCCATCGGCGAGTAGACGATGACCCGGTCCCGCGCGAGGGCAAGCCCCGGCACGGCAAGCACGAGTGCGCTGGCGAGCGCGGCGGCACCTAAGGAGGGGAAGCGGGACACCCGAGCGATCTTAGGCGGGTCGGATTGGGAAGGGGTAGTCGGACTGTAAGCAAACCCGCCGGGGTCGGTGTCTCACCACGCTTGGACTGACACGTCCCTCGATTGAGGGACATGCGCGATATGCCTGGAAAAGCACGATTTATGCAGCCTTTATTTGCAGCTCTCTTAGCCAGTTGGGGTACTCGAAACAAAGTCTCGCGCCGATGCTCTTCGCGTATCGCAAGAACACCCCCATCGGAGGTTCATTCACATGATCAGTCGTCGCACCGCAGCCGTACTGCTCGGCTCCGCAACCCTCGGCCTCGTGGCTACCGCCACCTCTCCCGCCGCCGCCCACCCGGGCCACGGTGACAAGGCCCAGAGCTCCCAGCAGGCTGAAGCGGGCAACGAGAACGCTCACCCGGCCGCCGCTCGCGCTCGCGCTCGTGCGCAGGCCCGCCGCAGCGCGCGCTCGTTCCGCCGTGTGCTTCGCAACTGCACCATCGCTCCCGATCAGCTCTTGACCGTCGACAACAGCGACCGGCTCAAGAAGATCGATGAGCGTCTGGACACGAAGGTCGCTGCTGAGGACCTCACTCAGGGGCAGGCCGACAAGCGTTTCGCTCGTGCGCAGAAGAAGGTGACCATTCGCACCACCATGCGTACGGCGCAGCAGGCACCGATCGTTTCGCTGTTCGGCGTTGAGAACTGGGCAGCGTTCCGCACGGCCGTCAAGGACGCTGGCGGCGTTCGCGCCTTGATCGAGGCCACTGACGACGTCGAGCGGGCCGACTTCCGTGACGCAAAGCGTGAGGGCCGCACAGCCGCCCGCGCCGCTGTCACCGAGCTCTGCAACACCGGAGCGGACGACTCCGAGGAGTCTGACGACTCGGAGAACGCGCTCTAGGCAGCCGATGATCGAAGGGTCCGGCCTCTCGCCGGGCCCTTCGTGCTTTCTTGCTCTCGATCGAGCCCCGCGCGAATTGCGCGGCGAGGGACTCGACGGGCAGGTGTTACCGGGTTCAACCGGTCCACTCAGGTCGGACGGTGGTTCCGCCGAAAACCGGAATGGAGGAAGAAAACCCTCTCCAGTGCCGGGGCCTTCGAACCGGCCAGTCAGGAGATATCTGGCTTCAGTCGGTCGATTTCGCACACATCCTGAAGTAGCTCCCCATTGACCGCGCCAGCGCGCTGGTTGAAAATCTCAAGTGCGAAACCACGCGGGAGAGATCATGGGCGAATTCACCGGCTTCGGCGAAGAGACGACTCGGTTCCTGGCCGATCTGGAGGCCAACAACGAGAAGGCCTGGCTCGATGCGAACCGCGATCGCTATGAGGCCCACTGGATGGAGCCGGCCAAGGCGTTCGTCGAGGCGGCTGGCGAGGCCTTGGCCGAGATCGCGCCCGGCGTGAATCCTCAGCCCAAGGTCAACGGCTCGATCATGCGGATCAATCGCGACGTCCGCTTCAGCAACGACAAGCGGCCGTACAAGGACCATCTCGACATGGGCATCTGGGAGGGCGATGACAAGAAGGCCGCCGCCTCGATGTTCTACGTGCGCATCACCGCCGACTCGTTGGGCCTGGGGGCCGGAAACCACAGCCTCGTCAAGGAGCGCCTGACCGCGTACCGGGATGCCGTCGTCGATGGCTCGAAGGGATCCTCACTCATCGACGCGGTGAGCACGGTCGAGTCGGCGGGGTGGGAGCTTCGCGGGGAGCACTACAAGAAGACTCCGAGAGGCTACGAGGCCGAGGGTGAGGCGGAGCGCCTCCTGCGTTTCAACGCCCTCTGGATCGCGCAAGACGACGAGACTCCCCAGAGCCTTGGCAGCCCAGAGTTCGTGGACTACTGCATTAAGGGGTGGCGCGAAATGCTGCCCGTGCACCGCTGGTTGGTCGACAACCTGCAGATTTAGCCACCGGTCCAAGCCCGAAGGTGGGACACTTGGGTGCGTGCCCGACAACGTCCGCCTCTGTTTCGTCTGCCTAGGGAATATCTGCCGCTCGCCGACGGCTGCCGCGGTGATGCGCCATCGGGTTGCCGAGGCCGAACTCACCGATCGCATCGAGATCGAGAGCGCGGGCACATCTGGCTGGCACATCGGGGAGCCTCCCGATGAGCGCTCCGTCCAGGAAGCGCGTCGGCGCGGTATCGCCATGCACGACCGAGGCCAGCGGTTCGATGCCTCCGATTTCGATCGTTTTTCGCTCGTGCTCGCGGCCGACTACGACAACGTCTCAGTGCTGCGCTCGCTGGCGCGCGGACCGGAGGAGGAGCTGAAGGTCCACTTGCTCCGCAGCTTCGACCCGGAAGCCGACGGCGATCTTGCGGTTCCCGACCCGTACTACGGCGGAACAGACGGGTTCGCAAACGTCTTCGATCTGGTCGACGCCGCCTGTCTCGGGCTGTTGGAGCACCTCACCGCCGGACCACTCGCGGAGTGAGTCCCGGTCCCGAGGAGATCGCGGCGGCCGTCGGGTCGTCGGTGGATGAGGTGAACCCCGTCGCCGGAGGCGACATCAATCAGGCACTGCGCGCGACCCTGGCGGATGGACGAGAGATCTTCGTCAAATATCGGCGCGGCGCGCGGGCAGATATGTACGAAGCTGAGGCCGACGGGCTGGCGTGGCTTGCGAGCTCAGATGCCTTTCGCGTTCCTGAGGTGGTGGCCGTCGGTACAGCAGGCACTGCGTTCCTCGCTTTGGAGTGGCTGCAGTTCGGTGCATCGACCACCCTGGCCCAGGAACGCTTCGGTCAGGCGCTGGCGACGCTCCATCGCGTCGGCGCAGACAGCTTCGGATACTCGCGCGACAACTACATCGGGCCTCTTGCCCAACCGAACGATCCCGCCGAGACGTGGACCGAGTTCTACGGCGAGCGCCGGGTGCGGCCGATGGCGCGAAACGCCGCCGCCGCCGGAGGAATTGAGGAGCGGATGCTGCCGGCGGTCGATGTGTTGCTGTCGCGATTGGACGCGCTGATCGCCTCGGACGAGCCGCCGGCGCGACTGCACGGCGACCTGTGGTCCGGCAATGGCGCCTTTCTGCCCGATGGCACACCGTGTCTCATCGACCCTGCGGTCTACGGCGGTCACCGAGAGGTCGATCTGGCCATGATGAGCCTGTTCGGAGGCTTCGAAGAGCGGTGCTTCGACGCCTACCACGAATCCTTCCCGTTGGAACCGGGCTGGGACGAGCGTGTGCCGCTCTACCAGCTCTATCCGGTACTAGTGCACGCGGTGCTCTTCGGCGGCGCCTACGGCGCTACGGCTGAGGCCATCATCAACCGATACCTCTAGTCACGATGGCCGACGAGTTCACAGAGGGATACCTGCACCGCGTCCGCGAGTCTCTCGAGTTCCTCTACCCGGACGAGGACTCCGCGGCGCTGGCACAGCGGGTGGCGCACGCCATTGGAATCGACCTCGCGGGAGAACCTCCGGAGAGCGTCGAGCCCCTCGATTTCTGGAGCGAGCGCGATGTGTTGATGATCGCCTACGGCGACAGCTTCACCGAGCGTGGAACCCCGCCGCTGCGTGTTCTCGATCGGTTCATCGAGCAGCATCTGGGCGAAGCTGTCACCGGCGTGCACGTGTTGCCGTTCTACCCGTCGACCTCCGATGGCGGCTTCGCCGTGGCGGACTACCTCGCGGTCGATCCGGAACTCGGCTCGTGGGACGACGTCGTCGCGATCGGTAAGCACAGGTCGCTGATGAGCGATCTGGTGCTGAACCACGTCTCACGCAGCTCAGAGTGGTTCGCCCAGCTGGCCCGTGGCGAGCAGCCTGGTGCCGACTACTTCATCACGCCTGAAGGTG
>CAMYIK010000100.1 GCA_947258365.1 uncultured Thermoleophilia bacterium
GCACGAGATCAAAGGGCGCCATCGCATTGACTGGCTCGGTCGCCCCAATCAGTCGGTACTGCAAGCCCTCGCGAAGGACCTCGGCACCGTCGCGCCGGTGAGCATCGCGAGGCCTCCGAAGGCCACCAGGCGCTCACACACCCTGAAACGGGCGGGCCTCACGCGCCGGGGGCGCAGCCGCACGATTCGCCTTCCTCGTCTGGGAGCAACACAGAGGCTCACCGTGACTGGCCGCCTCCGCGGCACTCGCCGCGCCCGGGCCGTCGTTCAGGTCAAGTGTGGAGGGCGAACCCTCGCCACCATGCGCACCGGTAAGGGCAGCCTGAAGCTCCACCGCAAGATCCCACGAGGTCGCTGCCGAGTGACGATCCGCGCCACGCAAGCGGCGATGCGCCACCGGCTGAGAATCGCGATCCGCTAGGGGCCCGGTAGCGCAGAGGCGACGCCGACGGCAACCCGGCCGGAGTGAGCCTCCTCCACGAGCGCTGGCGATGTGGGGGATCGGGGCGATGTTGAACTACACCCTTCCCACGACCTCCCACGATCGAGAGGGAGCGTCCAAGCGAACAAGGAGGCCACGCATGCGTTCCAGAACGACCACGGACGCGAAGGCCTGCCGCACGGGTGCCCACCGACGACTCCGCGTTGCGTTGGGGCTGGCGACCGGCTGTGCGCTGATCGCCATACCGATCGCGACACTGCCCGTGTCGGACACGGCTACCTATGAACTGCAGCACACGATGGCGCAGGGCACCGCTCCGGCTCTCGGCGTTACGACGGTCGAGCGGGATCGGAAGGGCCGACCGATCTTCTTCGAGGCGCGTACACACGGAGCAGATACTCGGGCCCTCGCGTGCGTCCGTGGTGGCGAACGTCGACGCGAAGCCTTCGACCTCCCGGGCGAGCTGGCCTGCGAGATTCCCCCTCGAGTGCCAGGTTCACCATCTCCTTGGCCGCCTTGAGTGCCAGCGGCGGCCGCTCGGCGATCTCCGCCGCGAGCGCTATTGCCGCATCCATGAGGGCATCGCCGGCCAGGGCCTGATTGGCGAGCCCGACGCCCTGCGCTTCCTGCGCACCGATCATGCGCCCGGTGAAGATCACGTCTTTGGCGTACGCGGTATTGGTGAGTCGGGCCAGGCGCTGCGTGCCGCCGCAGCCGGGAATGATCCCGAGCTTCACTTCGGGCAAGCCGAACTTCGCGCTTTCACCCGCCAGTCGAATGTCACACGCCAAGGCGACTTCACAGCCCCCACCAAGGGCGTACCCGTTGATGGCCCCGATCACCGGCTTGCCGAACGGCTCGATGCGAGTCGTGATCGCGTGCCCCTTCTCGGAGAAGGCGCGGGCCTCCGCGGGAGACGCGGTTCGGAAGTAGGCGACGTCCGTGCCCGCGCTGAAGGCTTTGCCGGAACCGGTGATGACGACCGAGCGCAGATCAGGGTCTGCGGCAATCGTGTCCAAGTGCTCGTTGAGCCGCTCCAACACGTCCGCTGACACGGCGTTCAGCACCTTCGGGCAGTTGAGCGTGAAGAGGGCAACTCGGCCTTGGCGTTCCAATTCGACCGGCATCCCGTGCCCCTGGCTCGCTTCGCGCGTACATAACCGGGTATAGATGGGCTGCTCATTCGCGCTTTTAACCCGTATTCTGCCTCCCGAAATCGCCAGACGCTCAAGATCGTAGGCTTCGAAATGAACGTAACCGCAGCCCCGGCCCCGACCGCCTTCGCGTCGGTCGACCTGCTCGTTTTGACAGTGGTCGATCCACCGCGCCCTCTCACCGGGCCCGCGCCGCGAGCGGACCGCCTGCTCGAGGGGGTGATCTCCCGAGCGATCGGCGACGAGGAGATCACCGGGAAATCCGGTGAGGTCACGCTGTTTCACACTCCACCCAGTCCGGGCAGCGCCGACACCTCACCCCGGCGCGTGGCCGTGGTCGGCGTGGGCGACGGATCGGATCATCTGGATTGGCGCGCCGCGGGAGAAGCGGCGGCCAAGGCCGCCGGCAAGCTGAAGGCAGAGACGGTCACCCTCGCCGCGGCTCCAAGCCATGGACCGGTCGAACTGGGCGCGTTTGTCGATGGCTTCGGTACCGGCGCGTACCGCTTCGTGAAGTTCAAGAGCGACGCCGACGAGCGCCCTGAGGTCCAGCTCACCATCGCCGGAGGCGCCGCGGCGCCGGCCGATCTTGAGCACGCCGCGCTGACCGTTGACGCGGTCAACCGGGCACGCGATCTCGCGAACTCACCCGCCAACCACATGACACCGCTCGATCTGGCCGATCACGCCATGAGCCTCGCCGCGGATATCGACGGACTGGAGTGCGAGATCCTCGAGGAGCCGGAGCTCGAGAAGCTCGGCGCCGGCGCGCTGCTCTCGGTGGCACGCGGCTCGGAATTGCCGGCCCGCATGATCGTGCTGCGCTACGAGCCGTCGACCGTTGCTCGAGAGGGCGAGATGCTGGGAATCGTCGGCAAGGCGGTCACCTTCGATACCGGCGGGATCTCGATCAAGCCGTCCGGCGGCATGGAAGAGATGAAGCTCGACATGGCAGGAGGCGCGGCTGCGCTCGAGGGTGCCGCCCTCATCGCCCGGCTTGGGTTGCCCATTCGCATGGTCTGCGCGGTTCCGTCAGCCGAGAACATGCCGAGTGGAACGGCGACCAAACCCGGTGACGTCGTCACCGCCATGAACGGCAAGACCATCGAGGTGATCAACACCGACGCCGAGGGTCGACTCATCATGGCCGACGCGCTTGCGTGGCTGACGACCCAAGGCGCCACCCGGCTCATCAACTTTGCGACCCTGACGGGCGCCATCGTGGTGGCGCTTGGAGAGGTCTACGCGGGCCTGTTCGGCAGCGACGACGAGTGGCTCGAGGACGTGCGTCGCGCAGGGGATGCATCCGGCGACCTTTCGTGGCCGATGCCCCTGCACGAGCGATACCGCCCGCTGATCGAGAGCGGTGTGGCCGATCTCGCCAATGCGGCCAAGAAGCGGCAGGCCGGGGCGGTCTACGCCGGAATGTTCCTGAAGGAGTTCACCGGCGAGCTGCCGTGGTGCCACGTCGACATCGCCGGCACCGGCATGATCGATGGCAAGGGAACCGGCTTCGGCGTGCGGTTGCTGCTGGCGCTCGGCCAGCAGTTGTCACTCGGGAAGTAGTCGCGACCTAGCCTCTTCTTGGCGCATCAGGACCGCTGAGACGGCGATAGCGCCAACGGCCAACAGCGCGAACACGATGTAGAGAAAGAGGATTCCGACCATTATGAGCCTGCCTCCGTCGTTTACGCGCTCACAATTTCCCGCTCCCGGATCGGACGCCCATCCGAGCCTCGTCGCATCCGCGCTGCGGCAATTCCGCGGCTGGCGACGTAATGGATGTAGAGAAAGTGCCCTGAATTCTGTGCTCGCGTATAGGTCCGAGGCCGCGGACTAGACCTATTCACACTTCACGCAAACACTGGTCGGCCGATACTGGTCGTGTTGCTTACGGAAAGGAGTTCCGGCATGAGCACGACAGCGGTAACCCAAGGACGGCAGATTCGGACTTCGCGACTCGCGGCAATCATCGCCGGGGTCCCCTATGTGCACCTGCTCGCGTTCGGAGCACTGGTTCTCAAGGGTGCGATCGACGTCAGCGGAATGCCCTCGCTCGACGGCCCTGACCCGGCCGGCCTCGGCGGGCTCTACGACATCATGAGGTTCAGCTTCTGGCCCTCAATTGCCGCGGCTCCTGTTCTGGCCGCGGTTGCGATCTTCTCGCCGATCCGTCGCGACATCTGGATGCGGCGCACCATCACCGCGGGCATCGGTCTGGCGATCATCGTCGCGCTCATGACCGTGAACCCCGGCGGCCTCTGGACCTGGTCCGGCCTCCCGGGCTAAACGTCGTAGCTATCCGCCGGTAGGAGCCGCAGGGGCGGATCGGCCTGGATAGCCCGAAGTGCCGATGGTCGAGAGTCAAGATGTAGATATCGCGGTTGCGCCGGGCCAGAACGAGCACCGACGCATCGGCGAGGCCTAGCCTCAGGTCGCACCCCCAACCGCAGGGGATGCGAAGCGAGGCCGCCGGGTAATCCCTAGCTCCACCTAGGGGCCGATCCCCATGGTCAGAAAGCGGACCTGGCTCCACCATGGAAGACGTCACGTTTCCACTAACGGAGGAGCTATGAACCACCCCATCCAAGTGACCGTCACGGCCGACAGACGGCGCGCGCGGCTCACCGCCATCTTTCGCCCGATCCTCGCGATCCCTCTGATCGTCTGGGGCTATGTATGGGGCATCGCGGCCATCGTCGCGGTCGTGATCGCGTGGTTCGCCGCGCTCATCACCGGTCGCGTGCCGGACCCCTTGCACCACTTCATCAGCCGGTACCTCCGGTTCGGCACCCAGGCCCTTGGGTACACCACGCTCCTCGGCGAGCGATACCCCGGATTCCTCGGGGATCAGCCTTATGAGGTGGACGCGTCGATCGCGGGCGCCCTCGAGCAGTCGCGAGCCAAGGTGGCCTTCCGTCTGATCCTCGCCGTGCCGCTCATCATCCTCGCCGAGGTACTGAAGAGCGTCGCGTTCGTGATCGCGGCCTTCGCGTGGGTCGTGGCGATCTTCACCGAGGAACTCCACCCCGGGTTCCGCAACATCGGCAGCTGGCTCCTGCGGTTCTACGTGCAGACGTACGGCTACGTGGGACTGCTGACCGAGCGATACCCACACCTCGACATCGAGCCGCGTGTGGCTCCCTCGACGGTCTACTGACACCAAGTTCGCCGGCCCCGCGATGCGGGGCCGGCGACCGCCTTGTCGCTGCTAGGTTCTGCTCCGCGAAAACGACGGATACGACGGAGCCCGAATGACCACTGCCCCTACTGCCGAGCACGACTTCCGAGTTGCTGATCTCTCTCTCGCCGCCTTTGGCCGCGAAGAAATCACGCTCGCCGAGCATGAAATGCCCGGCCTGATGTCGGTCCGCGAGGAATACGCCGACGACCAGCCCCTCAAGGGCGCACGGATTACGGGCTCGTTGCACATGACGATCCAGACCGCGGTGCTCATCGAGACGCTCACCAGCCTCGGTGCCGAGGTTCGCTGGGCGTCCTGCAACATCTTCTCCACTCAAGATCACGCTGCCGCGGCAATCGCCTGCGGACCCACAGGTACGCCTGAGGCTCCGGCCGGCGTGCCGGTCTACGCCTGGAAGGGTGAGACCCTCGATGAGTATTGGTGGGCCACCCAGCAGGTGCTGCAGTGGCCGGATGGCGGCGGACCGAACATGATCCTCGATGACGGCGGAGACGCCACGCTGCTGGTGCACAAGGGCGTGGAGTTCGAGGCCGCCGGCTCAGTGCCCGACCCCGGAACAGCGGAGTCGGAAGAGGAGCAGGTCATCCTCTCGGTGCTGCGCCAGAGCCTGCGTGAGGACCCTGAGCGGTGGACCAAGATCGCCGCCGACATCAAGGGCGTCACCGAGGAGACCACCACCGGCGTCATGCGGCTCTACCAGTTCGCCGAGGACGAGAAGCTGCTCTTCCCCGCGATCAACGTGAACGACTCGGTCACCAAGTCGAAGTTCGACAACCTCTACGGCTGCCGTCACTCGCTGATCGACGGCATCAACCGTGCCACCGACGTGATGATCGGCGGCAAGATGGCCGTGGTCTGCGGCTTCGGGGACGTCGGCAAGGGGTGCGCCGAGTCCCTGGCCGGCCAGGGCGCCCGTGTCGTGGTCACCGAGATCGACCCGATCTGCGCGCTGCAGGCGTCTATGCAGGGCTACCAGGTGCTGACCCTCGACGAGGTCGTCGAGGACGCCGACATCTTCATCACCGCGACCGGCAACAAGGACATCATCACCGCCGAGCACATGTCGCGGATGAAGCACCAGGCCATCGTCGGAAACATCGGCCATTTCGACAATGAGATCGACATGGCGGGCCTGGAGACGATGCCGGGCGTCGAGAAGATCAACATCAAGCCTCAGGTCGACAAGTGGGTCTTCCCCAATGGCAACGCGGTCATCGTGCTGTCAGAGGGCCGACTGCTGAACCTGGGTAACGCGACCGGTCACCCGTCGTTCGTGATGTCCAACAGCTTCACGAACCAGACGATCGCCCAGATCGAGCTGTTCACGAAGAACGACGACTACGAGAAGCAGGTCTACACCCTGCCCAAGCACCTCGACGAGAAGGTCGCGCGTCTGCACCTGGACGCTCTCGGCGTGAAGCTCACGACCCTCAGCGAAGAGCAGGCCGACTACCTCGGTATTCCGGTCAACGGCCCCTTCAAGTCCGACCACTACCGGTACTAGCTACGCCGGCTCGGTGGCGAGGAACCGTCGCCGAGCCTCTTTGTTCACGATGGTCTCGTAGGTCACCAGAACGACCATGATGGCCGTCGCGAGCGCCCGCGACCCCCACGAGTACCGACCAGTGGCCGATGCCGCGACCCCGGTCCTCTTGGCGCAGTGATGCCTCGATGATCGCCAAGCTCCCCGGGGTGAGCGCCGCGGCTGCCCCTTGGATCAGTCGCGCCCCGATGAGCACCTCGATCGACGGCGCGATGGCGCAAAGGAAGGATGCCGAGGCGAATCCGATGACGCCAAGGCGATAGATGCGCACTCGCCCGAACTTGTCGCCCAGAGAGCCGCCGACGAGGATCAGCGACGCGAGCGTGAGTAGGTACGCGTTGCTGACCCATTGCTGCTCCGCCGAGGACGCATCGAGGTCGCGCGCGATCGACGGGAGGGCGACGTTCACGACCGTGGCGGTCATCATGGCCACCGCCGATCCCAGCACCGTGACGGCGACTACCAGCCGGCCCAGGGGCGAATCGATGGCGATCTCGCCCGCCGCCTGCTCCCCTGCCAGCGAACCGTCGCCCATCAGAGGACGTTACCTCCGTCGGCGCAGGTCGCGATCGGAGTCGTCGGAATTATCGCGCGCGCACTCGAGCTGCTGTTGCGCGAGGAAAGGCCGGGCATGAACGTCGGGCACGACCCGCCGCCACCGGATGAGCCCGGCGCGCACCGCCCGAGGATGCCGCGCTAGGCGGAGGTCTTGATGAAGCTTCCGTCGCGCAGGTCGCTCAAGGCCTGTGCTATCTGCTCACGCGTGTTCATCACGATGGGGCCATGCCACGCGACCGGCTCCTCCAGCGGCTTGCCGGAGACCAGGAGGAAGCGGATGCCCTGCTCGCCGGCCTGGACCGTCACCTCGTCCCCGCCGCCGAACATCACCAGCGAGCGATTGCCGGTGGTCTCACGAACGATGAACTCCTCGCCGCCAATGCTCTTCTCGGTTAGCACTCCGAACGGATCAGATGAGTCGCGGAAGGTGCCGGAGCCCTCGAAGATGTAGGCGAACGCGCTGCGGTAGTCCTCCACCTTCAGGACCTTGCGAAGGCCTGGTGGCACGGAAACGTCGAGGTAGCGGGGGTCCGACGCAACGCCCTCTACAGGGCCTCGCGCACCCCAGAACTCTCCGCACACCACCCGGATGGCGACGCCGTCATCGTCGACGACCACGGGAATGTCGCCCGAGTTGATGTCCTGGTAGCGCGGTGCCGTCATCTTGAGGTGGGCCGGCAGGTTGGACCAGAGCTGGAAGCCGTGCATCCGCCCTTTGGCATCGCCCTTCGGCATTTCCTGATGCAGGATCCCGCTGCCCGCGGTCATCCACTGCACGTCGCCGGCAGCCATCGCGCCGCGGTTGCCCAGGCTGTCGCCGTGCTCGACCTCTCCGGCCAGCACGTAGGTGATGGTCTCGATCCCACGATGCGGATGCCACGGGAATCCCGCCTCGTAGTCCTCGGGATTCTCGTTGCGGAAGTCGTCGAACAGCAGGAATGGATCGGTCTCGTCGGTATCGCCGAAGCCGAACGCGCGATGCAACTTCACCCCGGCGCCCTCGATGGTGGGCTGGGCGTCGACGATGCGAGAAACGGGACGAACGGACATCGCTTCCTCTCAGGGGGTGGCGGGCGGCCAGAGTTTTGCATTCCGGCCCCCCGCCCCGCCCTGGCTACCGCGGAGCCTCGAAGGTCTCGGTTGTGAGGCTGGTCCCGTCGAAGCCCAGCAGCGCCGTAATGACGATGAACGCCGCCGCTAGAAGGCTCAGCCCAGCTGTCGCGACGACGAACAGCGATACGCCGGTGAGGAAGCCCCGCCACCGCTCGGGCCGAGGCAGAACCAGAGGAGCCGCCAGCGCGATCGCCACACTCGCGAGGGTTCCGAGGTCACCTTCAGAACGCCAGGTCAGGCCGAGACCCGCAAGCCCAACGACCACCGCGAGAGTCGTACGCAACGCCGCGAGGATTCGCGAGTCACGATCATGAGCGCGTGATCTCATCGGCGACCCCTCCTCCGTGGTAGTAGCGCGCCTGATGGAAGGGGTACTGGCGGTGGTAGCACGCCCACTGAGGGATGCCTTCGCAGAACTCCGAGCCCGCCCACGCGCGGATGTAATACCGGCCGCCGGGGCCATTGCCCCGCACGTTCATCCGGACGTGCCAGACGCCGATGCCCGTGCTCGTCGGGTAGGCGCGGTTGGCACGAAACCAGCTCACGCGACCGTCTCGACCGCACCACTGAACCTCGTGGACCCAGGTGTAGAGCCTTCCGCCAGGAAGGCGATTGACCCGTTTGCTGATGGCTTTGCGATTGACGAAGCAGCGATGGCTCGCCAACTTCCGGAAGGGCGCGCCGATGGACCGAGGCGGAACCTCACGTGTGACCCGTGTCGCGACCGTCTCGACCCGGCGACGAACCGTGCCATCGCGCCGGCGCACCGGCTCGATGCCGACGCTCTTGGCGTGCGCGCGATCGATCACCCGACCCTGCTGAGGCGCGCCCGCAGCAAACTCCGGCGCCGCCAAAGCGACCACCAACGCGCCCGCGGCGACCGCGCCTGCCGCCAGCCCGCGCCGACCTGAAACCAGTCCCATCGCTCACCTCGTGCTGTTCGGATCTCGGAGGCGGCAGAGGAGTAGAGCCGTCGGCCGGTCGGCGCTCCCCCGGGTGTTACGAACCTCGTGGCAAAGCCGTGTGTATCACGCGTGATACATTCGTTCACAATGGACACGGTGAGCATTCGAGATCTGCGAAACAACGGCCGCGAAGTGATTGACCGGGTCATCGCGGGGGAGGTGCTGGTCGTCACGCGTAACGGGCGACCCGTAGCCGAGATACGCCCATACGCACACAAAGGGCTTGACGCTCAGGCGTTGCTCGATCAATGGCGTCATCTTCCGC
>CAMYIK010000101.1 GCA_947258365.1 uncultured Thermoleophilia bacterium
AGATCGTCATGATGGGCGGCGCCTTCTTCGAAGGTGGCAACACGACGCCTGCGGCTGAATTCAACATTTGGGTCGATCCCCACGCAGCCCATTTGGTGTTCACCAGTGGGATCCCAATCACAGTGATGCCGCTGGACGTGACTCACAAGGCGCTGACGAGCGCGGCCCGTCTCCAAGCGTTGCGCGACCTGGGAACGCCGCAAGGTGATGCCGTGGCCGGTTTGCTCGACTTCTACGACCGCTACGACATGGACAAGTACGGGACCGACGGTGGACCCCTCCACGATCCTTGCGTGGTTGCCTACCTGTTGGATCCGGAGATGTTTGGCGGCAAGCGCTGCCACGTTGCCATCGCCACAGATGACGGGCCCGCCATCGGAATGACCCTGGTCGATTGGTGGGGGGTCACTGGGAACGAGCCGAACGCGATGGTGATGAACGAGATCGACGCCGCGGCCTTCTACGCCTTGATCACCGACAGGGTTGCTCGACTCCCGATGGCGTAGCCGGTGCGGTGACGACCGACGCTCGAATCACTCGCTGTGAAGATTGCCGAGGGTTCGCTCTCGCCGCTTCAGGGCCAGCTCGTAGAGCTTGACGTCTCGTTTGTTGTCCCCATTCAGACGCTCGCGCAGCTCCGGGGTGAGCGTCTCGCGCTGCAACGTTGGGTTGCCTTTGGTCCAGCGGTCCGCCTTGGGGAGCTGCAAGGACTCCTCCACTTGGGTTTCGTCTGGGGTGGACGTCCGCTGATTGATCCAGGCGTCAGAGGGAGCGCCGAAGTGGCGAAACAGGTCGGGAAGGTCGTCGTCGAGATGCTCGGTAACGCCGACGAACCACAGCTCGCGGACTCGATCGGCGACCTCTGCGAATGATTGGCTGCCGGGCAGGTTCAACGCGTTGCGCATCCATTTGAAGGCGTTGTTGCGGGGATACTGGGCGTACCACTCGTCGAAATCCTCGTCGACGTCGAAGCGCTGCATCCGAAAGTTGTAGGTCGACATGATGCGGGCTGCCGGTTCACGTTGCACCGTCACGTAGCGGGGCGTTCGATCCGGCACGAGTTGGTGGATGCCATAACGGGCCCGGTGTCCGGTGAGAACCCGAGCTCGATTCCGTTCTTCGGGGGAGCGGTCTTCCCAGTCAGGTCGGTCCATCTCTTCGCGATATCGAGCTCCGCCGCCGCCGAGGTGGACGAACGTCTCGTCGTACTCGAGATTCATCTTGAGGTGGCGGTTGATAGTGGAGCCACCCGTCTTGGGGACGTGGAGGAACACGTAGATGGGGTCGGTTGCCTGCATGGTCCGGATGGTACACCCGAGCCAAAGTCACCCTGCCTTGGCCTCGACCGCGGTTTGCTTCTCCCGGCGCTCGAGGCGAAGCCCCCAGGCGGCGAGGGCCAGAGCGCCGGCCATGGCGATGACCACCACCAGGATGGTGTCCTGGAGCGCTGCCGCCTGAGCGGTGGCCGGGGCGTCGCTGGTGTCGCCGGTCGATCCGGTAATGGCGGCAACGCGTGCCGCCCAGATCGCGCCGAGGACGGCGATCCCGGTGATCTGGCCTGTGATTCTCGTGATGGCAAGCATCCCCGAGGCGATCCCCAAGCGTTCCTGCGGTACTGATCCCATCACCGCGCTGTTGTTGGGTGACTGGAAGACACCCATCCCTATCCCGATCGGGATCATCACAGCGATGTAGTGCAGGGCGGTCGTGTCGACGTCCAAGGTCATCGCAAACAGGTACGCGACCACCAGAATCGCCAACTCGAGCAGCCCGACCAAGAGGCTTCCTGCCGCCACACGGCGAGCTTCGGGACTAGAGGCGCCTCCGCGGGCCACGGCCTCGCGAATGCGCGCGCCCTCGGTACGGTGCCAGAAGATCGCGATCAGCAGACCCAGGATCCACGTGGTGAAGCCGATGCTGATCCAGGTCTGGCTGAACTCCCAGGGGCCCTCGGTGACGGCCCACGTCCCGCTGGTGATCAGAAGCAGCGTTGCCGGCGCGAACACGCGATTACCCACGAAGTCACCGATATGGCTGAGCTCGATGACGTGAGCATCCTCCCTCACGGCCCACGCCCGCGCGGCGATCACTGAGAACATCGCCCCGCCGCCGATCCAGATCGCCGCGGCGACGATGTGGACGATGATCTGGAACTCATAGAGGGACACGAGCCGGTCTCCGGGTCGGTAACGAACTGCGGCAAGTCTAGTGTGGCCCCACCGCTCGAGTGGAGCGTCCTTGCGGCCCGCCCGCAGACGCCCGCGCGCTTTCCCGGCTGCGCACGTCCGGGTCGCGGATAGGTTCGCGACAGCATGACGGGCGGCACCGTGGATGAGCCGAGTTGATGCCCGGCTATGGGCAAACCGTGGGCCTGACGCGCCGGGAACGACTCCTCTATTCCTCCAACAGCCTCGGGGGGGAGGCGCTGTCGCGAGCGCGTTCCACCTGGCTCGTCTTCTACTACGCGCCTCCCTCGGATGCGGATCTCGAGGAGCTGCTCCCCCTGGGGCTGATTGGCGTCCTCCTGTTCATCGCAAACCTCGTCGAAGCACTCGATGACCCGATCATCGGACACTGGAGCGACAGGACCCGCAGCCGTCTTGGCAGGCGCCTGCCGTTCATCCTCGGCGCGGCCCCGCTTTGGGCGCTTTTCGCGGTGCTGCTGTTCACGCCCCCGCCGAACGCCGGGGTCGCGCTCACCGCGGCGTACTTGTTCGTGATCTTCGAGCTGCATCACCTTTTCGGAACGATGGCGAGCGGCCCGTATGAGTCCCTCTTGCCCGAGATCGCGCGCAGCACCGAGGAGCGCCTCAGCATCGTCGGGATGCGGGTCTACTTCGGAGCTGCCGGGGCACTGGTGGGTCTGGTCGGCAGCGGGCTCCTCGTCGACTTCGCAAACTTCCAGATCATGGCGGTGGTGATGGCGCTGATCGGGCTGACGGCCCGCTATGTCGGGGCGATCGGTATCTGGCGACGCGCATCGCGTTCCCGTGCGACGGTGGACATCTCGCTCAAGCAGAGCCTTCGCCTGACCTTCGACAATCGCTACTTCCTGCTCTTCCTGCCGACCTTCGTGCTCTTCTCCGCCGGCCTCCAGATGATGCTCGGGGTCCTTCCCTTCTATGCGTCCGCCATTCTCGAGACCGACAACGAAGGCACATGGGTTGCGGTGCTGACGGCAACGGCGATCGCGGTCCAGTTGGCCACGGTGCCGATCTACCAGAGATATGCGCGGCGGCACTCGAAACGCCGCGCCTACCGGGTCGCGATGCTCCTTGGGGTGGTTACGTTTCCGCTCTTGGCGCTCGGCGGGGTGCTGCCGGTCGCTCCTGTCGAGGCGCAGACGATCTTCCTGCTCGCTCTCGCCGGACTGCCGCTCGCCGGCATCTTCCTCTTTCCCGCGGCACTGACGGCGGACATCGTCGACCACGACACGCGGGCCACCGGAATGCGCCGGGAGGCAAGCTACTTCGGCAGCCAGAACTTCGTGGAGAAGACGGCGACATCGTTCGCTCCGCTGCTGGTCGCCTTGATCCTTCTGCTCGGGAACACCACCGAGAGCTCTTTGGGCGTTCGTCTCGTCGGACCGGTTGCGGGGCTGCTGGTACTGATCGGCCTCTGGATCTTTCGCGACTACGACCTCGCCGATGACGTGCCCACCGGCGTTCCGATCGCGGGCACGGGCGATTCACCACGGAAACCCGGACTCCAGGAGTAGGCGTGGAGCACTTCGCACTCCCCCACCTCACAGCCATTGCGATCACCGTCGTCATGGCCGTCGCCGCTGCGGTCGTGCCGCGAAGGATCCCGGCGCTGCGCCGTGACCTCGTCCCCTATCTCGCGGCGGCTGTGTTGGGCGGGGCGTGGCTATGGGTGCAGATCGACAACATCGCCGACGGCTTCGTGGCCTCCAAGGACCTGCCCTTTCAGCTCTCCGACTGGGCGGTGCTGGTCGCGGTGGTCGCGCTCGTCACCCTGCGACCGATTGCGGTGGAGATGGCCTGGTTCTGGGGTCTTGCGGGGGCGATTTGGGCCGTGCTCACCCCTGATACCTCCAGGGGCTTCGAGCATCTCAACACCTGGTTCTTCTTCGTCGCTCACTCGGGAGTGATCGTTGCGGCGTGCTACCTCGTGTTTGGCCGGCGCATCGTGCCTCGCCCCGGCGCCGCCTGGCGGGCCGCGACGTTCTCGGTGGTCGTCTTCCTAGTCGCGGCGATCGCGGACATCACGACCGGTGGCAACTACATGTTCCTGCGGGAGCCCCCGGCTCGGGGCAGCCTGCTCGACTTCATGGGGCCCTGGCCCTGGTACCTGCTGTCGGCGGCCGTGATGGCACTCGTCGTACTAGTCGCCCTGGAGGCGCCCTTCCGCCGAAGCGTCAAGGCGTGTCTGCGGCCGCGCTTGCGGGCGATCGACACGGCGGAATCCGACAGACGCCCGGCCTGAGCAACGGCCCTCCAGGCCGCGAACTCACCGAGGAGTCATGCGGAAGGACGATGTCCGGCGAAGAACTCTCGCCGTGGCTCATCGCCTCGACGGTGCTCGTGGATCGAGGTTGCGACGAAGCCTGCGTCGTCGAGCAGACGCAGCCACCTCGCGTGAGAACAGCCCCGTGGTGTGGGTCTCGCTCGCGACGTCGATGCTGCAGTCGCGGTCGCGCAGGACGAAGCTGTACCGCGTTCTGATCGTCGTGTCGGCGGGATCAGGATCCCAACTCCACTCCGAGCATGTCGCGCCACCCCCGTCGGGAGCGTCGCTCCCGCCGTGGTCGGTGGAGGACGCGAAGGTCTCCGTCGCGTGGTCGGGCGCCAGCAGCACGAGGCCTCCCGGGCCGCAGTGCTCCAAGGTCGTCGTGATGGCGTCGGCGAGGTCCTTCTCCGCCGTCATGTAATCGATTGCGTCGTGAACGAAGACGGCATCGAACCGCCTCCCGAGTCGGACGCTCCGCATGTCTCCCTGCACGTGCTCGCACGTCGGGTTCAGCTCTCGCGACACGGCCAGCATCCGGCGAGAGAGGTCGACGAGGGTCATGGTGAAGTCCGTCGTCAGGTGCGCGGCGCAGTGACCGCCGCCGCTTCCCAGCCCGAGCCCGAACCGTATTGCGCCGGCTGGTCCTAGCGGGCCTACGCAAGCGGACTGTGATTGCCTCCACAATCAGTACATGCTTAGGCTTGAACGAGACTCCCTCGTCTACGAGCCGCCCAACGTTCAAGGAGCCAGTGTCATGACCGAGTTTGCCGAGATGAACAAGAAGGTCATGGAAGAGTTCCGCGAAAACGGCGGCAAGGTCGGCGGAATGTTCGAGGGAGCACCGCTGCTCATCCTCACCACGACCGGCGCCAAGAGCGGCAAGACCCGCGAGAACCCGTTGATGTATCGGCCGGATGGCGATCGGTTCATCATCTTCGCTTCGATGGCCGGCGCCCCTACGAATCCGTCCTGGTACTACAACGTGAAGGCCAATCCCGACGTCACCATCGAGGTCGGCGCGGAGCGGTTCGCGGCACGTGCGCGGGAACTTCCCCCGGAGGAGCGCGAAGGCCTCTGGGAGGCGCATAAAGCCGACGTACCCCAGTTCGCCGAGTACGAGAAGCAGGCCGGCCGTGTCATCCCTCTGGTTGAGCTCACCCGCGCCTAGCGCGTGGGGTGCGGCCCTCGTGATCGTCTCGCCGGCGCCACGACCGGCGGCGGGGGGCTGGTCGTAGGCGCCGCGGTAGCGGGCCTCATGGCTGATCTGTTCGGCATTGACACCGCGATCTGGCGGCCGGCCGGGGTGCGCGGTCCCCGTGAGTGGAATACCGCAGCATTTCGGGTGGGGACTGCCGATGCAGTCCGCGGCCAGCATCCGCAAGCTGGGAACATGCTTCAGAGGTGGTGGGAACCGGAAATCCGCGGATCGCGATGACCAGAGCTATCGGCATCGGCCGCATCGCCGGGGTGAAGGTGGAGGTGGATTGGACCTGGTTCGTGGTCTTCTTCCTGATCGCCTGGTCGCTCGGCGCAGCGATCCTCCCGGAGCAGACCCCCGGTCTCAGCGAGGGTGCCTACTGGGCGATGGCGATAGCCGGCACGCTCGTCTTCTTTGCCTCACTGCTGCTCCACGAGTTGGGCCACTCGGTGCAGGCGCGCCGAGAGGGAATGGAGATCGAAGGGATCACGCTTTGGCTGTTCGGCGGGGTGGCGCGGTTCCGCGGAGCATTCCCGTCGGCGCGCGCAGAGCTTCGCATCGCCCTGGCAGGCCCGGCGATCACGCTGCTTCTGGCCGCGGCGTTCGCGATGGTCGCCGCGGCGGACCTGCCCGCCGCGGTTGATGGTGTGGCGCTCTGGCTTGCGTCGATCAACGTGGTCCTACTCATCTTCAACATGCTGCCCGGGCTGCCCCTCGACGGTGGACGTGTGGCCCGCGCCGTGATCTGGGAGCTCACCGGCGACTTCCAGCGGGCCACCAGGCTCGCGGCGGGCGCGGGCCAGGTGCTCTCCTACGTCTTCATGGGCGTCGGCGTCGCATTGACGCTCCTGCTGGGACTCGCGAGTGGGATCTGGCTGGCGATCATCGGTTGGTTTCTGCTCGGGGCGTCGCGAAGCGAGATCCAGCAGGCCGTCGTGCAGCATCATCTGGGAGGCATGCGGGTGGCGGACTTGATGGTTCGCGATCCGGTCACCGTCCCGGCCGACATGAGTCTGGCGCGGTTCCTCGATGAGATCGTATGGCCGCACCGCTACACGAGCTATCCGGTGCTGAACGAGGCCGGGGAGCTGGCCGGCCTGATCGCGTTCCGTCAGCTGGCCAAGGTCCCGCGGGAAGATCTTGCCCTCCACCGTGTGAGGCAGCACGCGATTCCACTGGAGGGGGTCATGAGCGTGATGCCCGAGGAGCCGCTCATCGACGCGATGCAGGAGATGGCCGCTCGCGGCGTCGGCCGCGCTCTGGTGGTCGCCGACGGACGACTGGTCGGGCTGCTCTCGACCACCGACATCGTCCGCGCGCTCGAGACGCGCCGGGCGAGGGGCACCGCCGAGTTCCGCCGAGACGTGCCCGCGGCCCCCTAGTCGGCGAGCGGCGGGAACGGCTCAGTCTCCGTCGAGTCCCAGAGCGGAGGCGACGATTTCGTCGAGGCGGAGGACATCGGCGGGTTCGAATAGATTCACCGGCTCCACCTCGGTCAGCCTGCGGAGCAGGGCCACGGCGGCCGATGTGCTGGTCGCGCGCCCGGCGACGACGTCCGGAGTGAGCTCGAAAGCCTGCATGAGGCCAACGGCCGCGTACGGGTCGGACGCGCAGAGCATTGTCATGCGGGTCTGTTCAGCGAGCCTTCGGGCAACCAGGTCGCTGTTGTACGGCTCCAGGGGCGAAGCACCGGCCTCCGCCACGAGGACGTCCGGTCCTGAACGCGAGATCGCCGTGAGCACGTGATCGATGGCGCGCTCGCATCGCTCGACCGAAACGACGGTCGACGGCAGCCCCGCGTCGACGAAGTCGAAGGTGGCCACGGCCCCCGCGTCCTCCATGGCCAGGATGTCTCTCTGTCGCCCCACACCCGCGAGCTTGGCCCCCGCGACGCGCAGACCACGCCGTGTCAGGCCTCTGATGATTGCCTTCGCAGCGGTGGTCTTTCCCGCCGACATCGAGGTGCCGAGGACGACGATGGTGGGAACGCGGAAGCTCTGTGGCGCAAGGTCGGGAACGGTGTCCGCCATGTTCAGGGCGCCACCGTCGGAGGCGACGTGGCCCGTGTAGCGGAGCCTGAACACATCCCGGCGTCCGTGTGCCGACGCCGAAGTGCACCGACCGAGCACACCCGCGCGCGACAGCAGGTCGAGCAGCCGATCATCGCCGATCTCTCGCCAGTCGCCCACGACCTCGAGCGTCGCGGCGCGTACCCCGAGTGCCCCGATGACCAGATCGCCCTCAGCCACCTCCAGGATGCGTCCGCCCGGCGCCTCGATATGGCCCCGTTCTTCCGCTACGCCAACCACGTAGTCGCCGTGCCGCCACGACGCGCGAGGCACGTCAACGACCTCCACGTCGCGGGCGGGGACGTGCGCTCTGCGGGTGACGCTCCCGTGGAGGCAGTGGCCGCTCAGAATCATGGCGACTGCAACGGGCTTGCGATCAGGCCGGCCAAGAGCGCAGCCCGTTCCGGGAGGTGGGACACGATCAACTGCTCGTCGGCCGCGTGGGCTCCTTGGCCGACCGCTCCGAGACCGTCGAGTGTGGCCGCATATCGGCTCGTCGTATTGGCGTCGGAGCCGCCGCCGACGCCGGCCTGCTCGATCTCGATTCCCAGTTCATCCGCCACGGTGGCGGCCCGACGCCAGAGTGCCTGGTTGGGCTCGGTCACCTCCATTGGTGGCCGCCCGAAGCCGCCCTCCACGTCGATCGCGCATCGCGAATCCTTCGGTGTGAGGCTGCGAATGCTGCGCTCGAGCGTCTCGGCATCGGCATCGGTCCAGGTTCGGGCATCGACGCGCGCGACCACACGCGGGGCGACGACGTTCGCGCCCAGCCCACCGTCGATCGTGCCGACGTTGACCGTGATTCCCTGTTCCGGCGTGTTCAGCTCGAACAGGCCCTGAACGAGGTGCGACATCTCCAGGATCGCGCTTGCCCCCTCATCGGGGCTCAGCCCGGCGTGGGCCGCCTTCCCGTGAACGCTGATCGTGAAGCTGCCGACGCCCTTTCGGGTCGTCTTGAGGGCGCCCTGGGTCCCGTATGCCGGCTCCATGACGAAGGCTCGGGCCACCGCTCGCGCGAGGCGACGGATATGGCGACTCGAGTCGTGGCTGCCCTTCTCCTCATCGGAGTTCACGAACACCACGGGCGTGGCGGGAGGCGCGATCCTGAGTTCGTCGAGCGCCCGGAGGGCGAACACCATCTGGACCAGGCCGCCCTTCATGTCGAACACGCCGGGCCCGAAGAGCCTTCCGTTTTCGACACGGAACGGCATGGTCGCGATGGTTCCCTTGGGCCAGACGGTGTCGACGTGCCCGAGCAGCAGCTGGGCGGGGGCATCTCGCTCGCGCTGCGACGGCATGGCGAGCAGGTGCGTGCCTCCTTTTCCCGTGACCTGCCGCGCCCGCAAGCCCATCTGCAGGAGCTGCTCCTCGATGAGTCCGAGAGCCGTGCCGACCCCCGCGGCGTCTCCGGTGGGCGACTCGATGTCGACCAACCGGTGGATGAGCTCGCACATGGCGTCCGTCTGGCTCCGCATCCACGGCACGAGCTCGCCGGT
>CAMYIK010000102.1 GCA_947258365.1 uncultured Thermoleophilia bacterium
TGTATCCGGACGGGTAGGGAAAGGCATGGGTGCTCGCGATTCGCGCGACTCGTCCGGGCGAGACGTAGGCGAGGAGAGGCTCCGCGCTCAGCATCTCCGCGTCGTCGCGATCGGGCTCCCTCAGGACTCGGGGATCGGCTGCCGCGGCCACCACCCGGCCCACCAGAAGGCCGTTGTCTCCCGAGATCTCGACGACCTGCTCCAGCTCGCATTCGAGAAAGATGCTGGCGCCGGCGACCAGCACGCCATCGACCTGGCGCGCGCGGAAGGTGGTCAGCGCCTCCAGTCCGGGTTTCGCGCCCGAGGGCGCGCGCGGGGTGGCGCTTTGGCTGATGTGAACCAGCTGCTCGAAGCGGGGGTAGCTCACGGTGAAGACACCCGAGCTCAGCGCGTTGCCGTAGGTGCGATGACGCGGCGTGCAGACGAAGCCAAAGCGATTCTCCCACCCCAAGGGCATCGCCAGGTGCTTGGGGGCGAGATTGGCCTCGCCGGTGCCGTCGAGTGTGCCGACGAGCACCAGCGGCGCGACCGAGAAGAACCGATCGAAGAGGCCGCCATCCGGTGAGATCTCGACTGGCTCGATGGTCCCGTCTGGAGTTGGCATCGATCGCTCCTGGGTGCGTAGTCGCCTGCGGCTGACGTCACTATCACCCACCCGAGAAGCGAGAGTCTGCGGCAATGCCGCAAGCCTCCGTCGGAATTCCGAGGATCTCGGGGCTTCCAGTAGAGCGCTCGGCGGGCGCGTCCGGAGTAGGAGCGCCGGCACGTGCTGCCCGCGCTCGTCCAATCAGTAGTAGCGGAGGAGGGACTCGAACCCCCGACACGCGGATTATGATTCCGCTGCTCTAACCAGCTGAGCTACTCCGCCGCGGACGGATGAGGCTACACAAACCTTCGCTGGCGGACTAGGTGCTCAGCGTCGTAGCGTCAGCGTGACGTTGAACGACACCGCCTGTCGGTGAGACCGAACGCGCAGCTTGCAGTCCGCAGGTCCCAGATTGGCTCTGTTGACATGTACGAGGTTCTTCCGGTTGCCGGTCTTGGTAGCGACCCGGCGCCCGTTACAGACCACATCGGCGCTGACCGTCCTCGTGCCGCCGCCGTTGCGGACCTTGACGGTTGCGGTGACCCGGCGTCCAAGACCTCTCAGTCCAAAGGGAACGCTCCAGACCTTGCCTGGCGCGAGGACCCCTCGACGATTGATGTCGAGGCGATTGGGGCCGCCTGAGTTGCCAGGCTGTGCCGCCTGTGCGGGTGCATTCAGATCGCGCCGCATCGCGTTGAGAATCGACTGGCTCGGCTGCGACAGCCAGCCGATTGCGTATCGACCCCCTCCGCCATTGAGCCAGGCGTAGTCCTCGGCGTAGATCTCGCCGATCGAGCGTGACCAGCCGCGCGAATAGTCGTAGGCGACCTGGCGCGTGTTCAGTTTCGCGCCCATGCCGCGGGCGGACCACCATCGCTGGGTGCCGTCGAGGCCTTGCGCGTCGCGCCGGTGACGTCGGGTTGCGTCGATGTGGTGTCCGTATTCATGCAGAAGTGCCGACTTCACCCGCTCTGCGCCGATGTTCGGGATCGTGATCTGCGCTCCACGCCGAGTCGGGGAGTAGCACGCGGCCGCCCCCTGGCCGCAGAGGCGCCGGATCGCGCTCTGGGACACGATGCGAATGGTTACGTCCTCGATCTCACCGCCGTGGATGGCGTTGGCGAGCACTTGGCCGTAGAGGCCGACGGAAACCGACGCGCCGACGTCGAAGGTAATCCGCCGACCGTCGCCGTCGCCGAACGTCTTGGTGACTGCGCTCGCCTGTGATGGCAAAGCGGCGAAGCCTGCCGCGCAGAGCGCGGTGCCCGCCGCCAGCAGCAGTTGCCGCCGTCGACTCAGGTTGCGAGTGGGGGGGTGCATCGATCTCCCATTGCCCGGTGTGGGTTCTCGGCGGCCACGCTGACCGCTGAGACCTAAACCTCGGATAGAGACGGTCCTCGTGGGACATGCCAGAACCGAACTCAGGTCGAACCCTTAGGCTCCGCACACACCGCGCCCCGATCAGCTCCTGAGTTCCTCTACGCCCATCACGCCCGCGCCGACCCCTCGCGGTGAGCGACACCGACTCGTCGATGCCCTTCGAGGCTTCGCCCTGCTCGGCATCCTCGTGGTCAACATCGAGTTCTTCTTCC
Source organism: uncultured Thermoleophilia bacterium (assembly GCA_947258365.1). GTDB lineage: Bacteria > Actinomycetota > Thermoleophilia > Miltoncostaeales > Miltoncostaeaceae > CAMYIK01. The sequence continues at coordinate 2,179 of CAMYIK010000102.1, forward strand.
AGCCGATTCCCATCGGCTGGGATGGTTTCGACGGCTCGATCGACGCCATCGCTCGCTGGGTCATGGCGGCGTTCTTCCAGGCGAAGTTCTATCTGCTGTTTTCGCTGCTCTTCGGCTACGGGCTATCGATCCAGCTGACGCGATCGGCCGCAGCCGGCAGCCGGCTCACGCCGCGGTACCTGCGGCGGATGCTCGGGCTGCTCGTCCTCGGCGCGGCGCACGCCATCCTGCTGTTCGTGGGCGACATCCTGTTCCTCTACGCAATGGTCGGAACGATCGCCTACGCCTTTCGCCACGCCTCGACCGAGCGTCTTATCCGCATCGGCGTCGTCACGTACGCCGTAGCGACGGTCTTCTGGCTCGTCCTAGGTCTCGTCGTTTTTCTGGCCGATCCGTCTCCGGTTACTGCCTCCGCGGAGACGATTCGTATCTACACCGCAGGCGGGTTCGGTGACGTCGTCGGTGAGCATCTGGCCGAGTGGCTCGAGCTATTCCCCGCCATCCTCGTCGCACAGGGGCCAAGCGCGTTCGCCCTGTTCGTCATCGGTGTCGCGCTTGCGCGTGGTGATTGGCTCTCGCACGCGGACCGGCATCGTGCTCTCGCTCGGCGTCTACTGATCATCGCGGCCCCCATCGGCATCGCGGGAGGGGCAGCGGCGGCAAGTCTCAGCCAGGAGGGCGCTCCGGGAGACCGGCTCGACACGCTCGGGTTCGCGATCCAGTTCGCATTCGCCCCCGCCCTTACAGCGTCGTATGTGGCCGGCCTCATGCTGATTCTCGGTTCGCGACCACCTCGGTTCATGGCATGGCTCGAGGCGGTCGGGCGCATGTCGCTGACGGTCTACCTCTCGCAGTCGATCATCGCCACGACCCTCGCCTACTCCTATGGCGCAGGCTGGTTCGGAGACGTCGGGCCGGCTGAGGGTCTGGGTCTCGCCGTGCTGGTGTGGTTCGGGCTCTCGCTTCTGAGCCTGCTGTGGCTGTGCTTCGCGCGATTCGGGCCATTCGAGTGGCTGCTGAGGTCGTTTACATACGCTCGCCTGCAGCCGCTGCGCGCTAGCCGAGCTGTCCGCGATACCCCGGCATCAAGCGAGTAATCCGCGGCACCAACTCCAGCATGCGGATCTGCAGAGGGATTCCGACAAGAGTCAGGCCGACCAGGAAGCTCGCCAGCACCCAGACGGCCATAACGGGCCAGCCGATCGCGTGTACCAGAGCAGGGCCGCGTTGGACGGCAGCCGGCGTCTTCGGACGGTCTCGGCCATGTGCTCGGTAGTACACCGCGACGTGGCCGATCGGCTTCTTTGGTCGCTCTACAAGAGAGCCCAGCGGCGGACTCGAACCGCCGACCCCGTCCTTACCATGGATACGAGAGGTGTCCTCTGGTGGGCGCGGCAGGGCTCATGTGTGCCTTTCGCCATCCTGGCCGACCTGATGGAAACGGGCGACGAGGCCGACCTGGCGTCTTTGGCCGAGTGGGTGCGATCCTCAGGTGGACATGCGGTCTTGCGCTGGAGCAATGGGCTGAGACGGCTGCTGCCCGTCGACGACCCCGGCGGCGGCTCGGGCCGAGATTCTCGATCGAGATGTTCGCCGTGTGTTCGCCCGCGGCGAAGTCGCAACCCTCCGGAGGGCGCTGCCTCAACGCAGAAGGGCCTAGCTAACAGCGGGGTACAGGAAAGCCCAGTGGCGGACTCGAACCGCCGACCCCGTCCATACCATGGACGTGCTCTACCAACTGAGCTAACTGGGCATTCCACACACCGTATAACGGCATGCAAGTGGGGGGAGAAGGATTCGAACCTTCGTAGGCTGAGCCGGCGGTTTTACAGACCGCTCCCTTTGGCCGCTCGGGCATCCCCCCGCGATCGGCGGCAGATCCTAGCCGACCTTTCGTGAAACCCTCAAGAAACCGTCCGTCTAGGCTCCCTCCCCGGCGACCGGGGGGCCTGGGAGACTTCCCTCCCTTGGAGTGATCCCAACTTCACGATATGAGGGAAACGTGGATCAGAAATACGCAAGCCGGCTGCTCGCCGAGGCGGTGGGCACGTTCGGGTTCTTCTTCATCGGCTTTTCCGGCATCGCCGCGGCCACGGCGGGCACCATCCCCGGCCCTGCCGCCGCCGCCGGTTTTGGTCTCGGCCTTGGCATGATGATCTTCGCCTTCGGGCAGATCTCGGGTGGGCACTTCAACCCCGCCGTGACTCTCGGGCTCACGTTCGGGAGGCAGTTCGACATCAAGGACGTGATTCCGTACTGGATTGCGCAGCTCGTCGGTGGTCTTGCGGCCGCAGGCGCCGCCGCGGGTATCTACGAGGATCAGCTGACCGGCGGCAATGGCACCGAGACCTTGCTCACCCTGCCGGGCGCGGGCGTCAGCGACGCCAACGTGCTGCTCATCGAGATCATCGCGACGGCGTTCTTCGTCATCGTGATCAGCTCGGTGGCTACCGATAGTCGCGCTCCGTGGAGCGGTGTGCTCGCCCCGGTGGCGATTGGTGGTTTCTTCTTTACCGTCGTCCTCACCATGGGCGGTCTGAGCGGAGGCTCGTTTAACTCCGCGCTGTCCCTGGCACCGGCGCTCATCACGGGCGAGTTCGGTGACATCTGGCTGTACATCGTTGGGCCACTGGTCGGTGGCGCTATCGGTGGCGCTGTCTTCTGGGTGATCCGCGGCATGAGCGGTGATACCCAGAGGTAAGCAGTCTGTTCCTTCGTGCCCGGCGCGCCGGGCACGAAGGGATCAGGCGTGTGCGGCCGCCGGCTGCTCTCCGCCGTGCGGCTCGAAGCGATAACCCACCCCGTAGTGAGTCTCGATGAAGTTGTGGCTGGTCGAAAGCTCACCGAGTTTGCGGCGAACCTTGCGCACGAAGACGTCTACCGACCGGTCGCCGGGCAACATCTCGTAGCCCCAGACCTCACGGTAGAGGCGCTCTCGGGGCAGGGGCTTGCTGGGGTTGCGCGCCAGCGCGTGCAGTACCTCGAACTCGCGCGCGGTCAGCCCCACTGAGCGGCCGTTCACGAAGGCCTGGACCTGCTCGGGGTCGATCACGAGACCCGCGGCCTCGATAACCGATGAGGCGCCGCGGTCACGCGCACGACCGGCGCGGCGCAGGTGGGCTTGGACTCGAGCCACCAGCTCCTTCATCGAGAACGGCTTGGTGATGTAGTCATCCGCACCGACCTCGAGCCCGTTCACGCGGTCGAACTCGCTCGTTCGTGCGCTGCACACAATGATCGGGACGTCGACGTCCTCTTTGCGCAGCTCTTCGGTGAAACGCCAGCCGTCGATCTGCGGAAGCATCAGATCGAGCACGACAAGATCGGGGCGCTGGGACCGAAAGAGGCGCAACCCTCGCGCGCCATCCCCGGCGACCAGGGTCCGGTAGCCGGCACGCGCAAGGTGGTAGTCCAGCGTCTCCGCAATCGCTTCATCGTCTTCGACGATCAAGACGGTTTCTGATGGCGCCATGTCGGTAGCGATCCTAACCACGGAAAGCACGGAATTGTCACCATGACTGAGTACATCGTGTGAACCTGGCCAGCGGGTCTATCATCGCCCCCATGGCCCGTGCCCCACGACCCATCGGCGGGCCGCCCACCGGAGCGCAATGACAGGAAACTCCGCGAGCGACCGCTACGAATTAAAGGAGCTGCTCGGGCGCGGCGGGATGGCGTCGGTGTGGCGCGCTCACGACCCGGTGCTGGATCGTGAGGTGGCGGTCAAGCGTCTGCATGCCGGCCTGACCGACGACGATGAATTGGCGGACCGGTTCGATCGTGAGGCGCGACTGGTCGCGGGCCTCTCGCACCCCAACATCGTGCGCCTCCTTGACCGAGGACACGACGCCGACGGGCCGTACCTGGTTCTGGAGCTGGTGGATGGCGAGAACCTCAAGACTCGCGTCCGTCGCGACGGAGCCCTACCTCAAACCGAGGCTGCCAATGTTTGCGTTCAGGTGGGGCGAGGGTTGGCCGCGGCGCACGACAGCGGCATCGTTCATCGCGACATCAAGGCTCAGAACGTGCTTCTCTCTCGCGAGGGGGTGGCGAAGCTCGCCGACTTCGGCATCGCTCGACTAGCTGAGACGATCGGCACAGAGCTGACTCGCACCGGCATGCTGGTCGGTTCCGCGGACTATCTGTCTCCCGAGCAGGCTGCCGGCGAGCACCTCGACCTGCGCTCTGACATCTACTCCCTCGGCGTGGTGCTCTTTGAAGCCCTCACGGGCTCGGTCCCATACAGCGCCGAGAATGTGGTCGCGGTCGCGATGAAGCACATCAGCGAGCCCTTCCCGGATCCGCGCGAGCGAACTCCTGAGATCAGTGATCACCTCGCCCAATGCGTGCTTCGTGCCACGGCGAAGGATCCTGAGGCGCGCTTCTCCACCGCGCGTGAGTTTGCGGAAGCCCTGGAGGGCGCGCCCGTCGTCGTGGCGCCACAGCCGGCGGACTCCGAGACATTGGAGATCCCCGCTCAGCCGCGCGCCGGTGCCGCCGCTGGCCGGGGGAGGCGTCGCTTCGGTCGCATCGCCATTGGTGTGGGCGCTCTTACGGTCGTTGTGATCGCAGGGCTGGCCGCGCTGAACGTCGATCTTCCCGGTGGTGCTGACGGAGGGTCTGAGGCCGCCGCCGCCGCGCCGTTGATCGCGACCTCGGCAAACGATCTCGACCCCGAGGGGGACGACACCGAGCGCTCCAGCCTGGTCGGGGCCGCCATCGATGGCGACTCTTCGACCTCGTGGTACACGGAGAACTACAACACCGCCGCGTTCGGCAACCTCAAGGAACGCGTTGGGCTGGCGATCACCTTCGCGGGACCGATCGTCGCCACGAAAATGGAACTGGCCTCCCCGACCCCGGGCGCGCAGTTCGAGGTCATGCGAGCGTCTGACTCAACATTGCTCGCGAGTGGAGTGCTTCCCGACTCGGGCGAGTTCGAACTCGCCGATCACGAGCCGACCGACAGCTACGAGATATGGCTCACCAGCCTGATCGACGATCCTCAAAGCACCTCCTCTCGACGCTTCCGAGCGGGAATCAGGGAGGTCGTGTTCGCGGGTGCGGCGAATTCATCTGATGATGGATCCGTGGCATGACGCACTGCAGCGCTTCGCTGAGCACCTGAGCCGCCAGGGCGGCCGCGCCAGGGCGCTCGCGGGCAGCACGCAGGAGGCGTATCTGAAGGACGCCCGCCAGGTCGCGGGATGGCTCGGCGATCAGGGCATCGACGCCCCAGGTCGTGCCAGTCCCTCAGCGTTGGAAGCGGCCTTTCGCGGCCTCGGCTGGTCGGCGTCGACAAGGGCTCGTGCGCTGACGGCGCTGCGCCTGTTCTTCGAGCCGTACTTTTCGCCGAATCGCTCTCCCGCGGATCTGATCGACGAGCCGCGGCCAAGCCCGCCACCCATTCCGCGCCTGTCTCAGGCCGACGCGGCTGAGGTCGTCGAGACCCCTGATGAGGGGGCATTGACGGGCGTGGCAGCGCGACTGGCGCTCCGGAATCGCGCGATCCTCGAGGTGCTCTACGGCAGTGGCTTGCGCCGCCAGGAGGCGTGCGATCTCGTGCTGGCCGGCGTCGACTTCGAGCACGAGACCGTCCGTGTCGTCGGCAAGGGTTCACGGGCTCGCACCGTGCCGCTCACCGAGCCGGCGGTCGAGGCCCTGAGTGCGTGGCTCAGCGAGGGGCGCCCGGCCTTGGTTGAGGGCACGCCGATGGCTCGTACCCCATCCGGAGAGGCATCCGTGTTCGTTTCTCGCAGCGGAAAGGCCTTGGACGGGAGTGCCATGTACCGGGTGGTGGCCAAGGCTCTTCGTCGCGCCGGGCGCGCCGGCGGTCCTCATCTGCTGCGCCACGCCGCCGGTACCCACCTGCTCGAAGGGCCGGCCGACGCGCAGGGGGCGCACCTGCGGGTCGTGCAAGAGATCCTCGGTCACTCCAGCCTGGCGACAACCCAGCGCTACACCGGGGTAACGACGCGAGCCATTCAGGACGCTCTCAGAGAGGGACACCCACGCGGATGAGCATCTCGACCGGTGGCTTTGTCGCGCTCAGGGATGGCTTTCTTCAGTCGCGCGAGAGTCCGAACACGCGGGCGGCGTATGCGCGTGATCTCCGCAGCCTGGCCGAGGCTCTGCGGATCGATGACAGTGCCGAGATAGGCCCCGCGTTCGGAGTCGAGGACGACCCCGGGGCGCGCGAGGTTGCGAAGGAGCTCAGCGAGTTGCCGTCGAGCTTTTGGACCACCTGGCGCGACGGCCTGCCCGGTCGGCTCTCGAGCCGCCGCCGCCGGGTGGCTGGTGTACGCGCGTTCTGTCGCTGGTGGTCTCGGCTGTTCGCGCTCGAGAATCCCGTTGCTGATCTGCGTCCACCGGCCGCGGACCGTGATCAAGAGAGCGTCGGACGGGAGATCGTCGCCTTGCCGCAGGCAGAGGCACGGGCCATGTGCGAGGCGGCTCGGCAGATGCCCGGCGCCCTGGGTGCACGGTCGTGGTCGTTGGTCGAGGTGCTCTACGGTTGCGGATTGAGAGCCAGCGAACTCGTTGGACTCGATCTGTCGGCGTGTCATCTCGACGACGAGGGTGACCCCTATGCCGTGGTGCACGGCAAAGGCTCACGCCAGCGCGCGGTCGCCATTCCGCGCGGGGCGCTCGACGCGCTAGGCGCCTACCTCTCCGCGGGGCGCCCTGAGCTTCGCGCTCGCGATCGCACCCCGCGCAGCGACCAGGCCCGCCACCGCGACGCCGACGCGGTTTTCCTCAACGCTCGCGGCCGCCGGCTGACGCGAAGCTCGGTGTGGCGGATCGTGCGCCAGGTGGCCGACGCGGCGGGCCTCGCCGAGGACGACCGGCGCGTCTTTCCTCACGCCCTGCGCCATTCCTGCGGTACTCACCTGATCCAGTCAGGCATCGACATCCGCTACGTGC
>CAMYIK010000103.1 GCA_947258365.1 uncultured Thermoleophilia bacterium
CACGGCGCGCGCGCCCAGCTGCGAGCGTGGCTGCCAGCTTCGAGAAGGCTGCCCGGCGGCCGATGAGGGGGTCGTTGCCGAGGTGACTCCCAAGCGGCGACCCCAGGGGCGCTACGAAGGCTCGCTGCGTCAACGCAGAGGAAGACTGCTCGCCAGCCTCTCGTCTGGAGAGGAGCCCTCGATCGCCGATGACGACGAGGCTGCCCACAGCCTGCTGCGGGACGGACTGGCCCGTCAGGTGGGCGACCGCTTGCGTCCCGTCTCATGAGCACCCGCGAACAACGCGTCGTCGTGGCGGGCCTGATCGAGCGAGGCGGTCGGCTCCTGGTAAGCCAGCGCGGCAGCGGTGCCTTCGCCGGGTTGTGGGAGTTCCCTGGCGGAAAGCGCGAGGCCGGTGAGACCGACGAACAGGCTCTGGAACGAGAGCTCGGCGAAGAACTCGATATCTCGGTGGTGGTTGGCGCGCGCGTTCACACCGCCAGAGCCGGGCCGTTGGAGCTCAGGTTCTTCTACTGCGGATGGATCGAGGGTCAGCGACCGCGGGCGCAGGAGGCGCTGCAATTTCGCTGGGTGCCGCGTGGGAGGCTCGGGGGCTATCGCTTCCTGCCGGCGGACGCTGGTCTGATCGCCGCCCTGCTCGCAGGGGAAATATGACTTGGCCTCCGGAAACCACCGGATTCGTTGTGGACGCAGACGCAGCTACAATCACCGACCGTTGTCGATTCGGAGGTAGGCATGGCGAAAGCGAAGCGCGCACGTAGGAACAGCTTCCGAACCATGGAGACCGACCCCGACGGGCTGTCGGTCGTGGACAAGCTCGAAGAGCTCGAGGCCAAAGAGCAGCCGACGCCGCCCGTCCAGAGCGAACCTTCGGCGCCTGAGCCCGAGGACGACGCCGGTTAGCTAGGCGTCGCCGGCGTCTCGGCTGAAGGGCCGGCCGTCGACCAGAAATTCAACTCGTCCGCCGAGTTCCCGACCGTTGTTGGCGACTCGCTCCAGATGGCGCCCGACAAGTACGGCGGCGGTCGTCCATGCCCGCACCTCGGGCTCATCTCCGCCGCGGGCTGCCGCGTCCATGACGTCATCCAGCATGTCCCGGACCGCGCGCGACTCTTCGACCGCCTGGCTGGCGAGTTGAACGTCACTGCGCGCGATTGCCTGAATCGAGCGCGCGAGGCAGTCGACGGAACGACCGGCCATCTTGGTGATCAAGCCCTGGATTTCGGTGACCTGACCCGACGGGGGCACAGAACTCGCGGCGACGGAGATCTCGACGGCAAGGTCGCCGACGCGCTCCAGGGCGATCGCCGCGATTAGTCCGACATGCAGTAGGCGCTGGTCGCCCGCCATCGGAGACTGGAGCAGCTGGGTTTGGTAGATCTTCCAGTCGAGTTCGGCGGTGAGGGTGTCGATCTCCTCATCGAGCGCGATTACCTCGGCCGCGAGACCGGAATCGGTCTCGTCCCACGCGGCGACTGAGCGCTCTATCTGCTTCAGAGCCCGGCTTGCGAGTTCAACCAGTTCCGATCGGATCTCGTTGATCTCGCTCGCGAATGTGGAAGGTGCCGTCATAAAAAAACCTTAGTGCGTCGCGCGAGGAATATCGCAGCCGTTAACGGGAAAGAGCGTTTACCGCGTCCAACGTGGCCAGAGCACGGCTTCCCGGAACGCGCAGTTTCCAATTGAACGCCCCGTTCGGTTGCTGAAGCTGGCGCAGGTTCTGGCGAGCGGCCATGCCGGAACGCCCCATGGTTCGCAGCGCGAGGATCGCTGCGGCGGTGCTATTGGCCTCCGCGGGTCGCCTGCCTCCACGGGAGTCGAAGCCGCCGCGCGCGTGTGCCTGTCGCAACAGCCAGGCCGTCGCCTTGCGGAGGGCGGGATCGTTGCGACGCACTCCCGCGGCCCGCAGAGCCTGGATGACGATGGCCGTCGCGTCGACCTCGTCTCGTCCGCTGCGTCGGAGGTCCAGACCCCACCCGCCGCTACCTCGAGCCCTTCGCAGAGTCGCTACGGCACCCGCCGGCACCCGCGTGCGAGCCTCTCTCAACGCCAGGATCGCGAGGCTGTGTTCGAAGACGTTCGCGCCGTAGGCTCCATCTCGGTAGCCGTTTCGGATTCGTGCCACGTAGTTGACGCGGCCGAACCTTCGCGGGTCGGCCCCGATGGCCGACGCTGCGCGTGCAACCTTCGCGGCGGCCCCGGGCCGGGTTCCGTAGTCCTTTCCGGACTTCGCGAGGGCTCGGGCCCGCAGTCGCAAGCGTGATCGTGGAACGCTCGCGGCTCGCAGCGCGATAATCGCGTCAGCCTGCTGACCACCGAAGCTCGGAATGGGCTGACGCTCGATCCAGGCAGCACCTCGCGTCGCCGCGACACGATCGGCCGGCGGCGCCGCCGCGACAGATGCCGCGGTGAGCAGGAAAAGGCCGGCCACCATGATTGCCGCGGCGCGTCTCATCGCTAGCTCAGGTAGCGACGCACCAGCGTGCGCGCCGCGCTCTGCACCTTGGCCTCGCCTCTGAAGACCCGTCCTCTCCAGGCCAGCGCCACGGTGGACCCGGCCGGAACACCGTCCGCGGAGATCGCGCGCAAGGAGGGGGCGACCCGCGCCCATCCGGCTGTGGTCTTTCCGTCGAGGACGAGGCGGAGCGAGCCGCCGGACGGCCGCGACGGGCTGCACTCGGATTTCTTCACGTAGCCACAGATCGACTCGGAGGCGCTGCGGATGTCCTCGCCGCGTGTTGCCCTGAGGCCTCGGGTACCTCGCTTGGCGGTAAAGGTGGCGCGGCCGGATGCGTTCGTGGTCTCAGATGAGCCGGAATAGGTCACCCGCGCTCCGCCGGCGGGAGTCGCCTTGCCGTCCTCGTCGTAGGCGGTGACCGTGACGGTGAAGCGCTTGCCGCGCTTCACCGGCGCGGCAGGTGCGGAGAGGTCCAGCTCCGCGGCTGAGAAGCTCGATGTGAAGTACCAGAGGACCTCATCCCCCTTGCGAAGGGTGCGCTGATTGGCGGCGACCGAGCTGGACGCGTGATTCACTTTGAACAGCCAGAAGCCCGGGCCCTCGAAGTTGCGGCCCTGGTCGTCCGGGCCGACGCGTTCCACGAGTGCGGCGAGCGGTCCGAAGGCATCGGTGAAACTGGTGCGGATGGGTGTCGAGGTCGCCGCGCCGGCGCGGATGAGCTGGCCCAGCGCGGTCGGCCCCGCCACGGTGCGGACCGGGCCCGTGCGGTCGGCGACGTTGGGTTCGGCGGACGCCTGCTTGCGCTCCGGAATGATCGTGGCGTCGTCGCCTTCGACGCGGATCGTGGCAGGGGTTGGCGTGGCGAACGCGGCGCTCGTCGCGGCGATGGCAGCGACAACGCCGCCGAGCAGCGCCAGGCGATGGCGGTTCAACATCTCTGACTCCTGTTTCCTCGCAGGACGGTGTGTGAGAACGGCCTGCGGGCGGGTCTCCTGACTCCCTGGTCGAACGCAGCTCCCGCGCCTTCCCGAGCGAACGCTCGGTGGCTGGCCTCAGCCTGCGGTGCTACTTCCAGGTCACAGTGGCGGGACCGTGCCGGATTCTCGCCGGCTTCCCCCCTCCACGGGCCGCGCGCAGCCTACAGGGACCTGACGGCCGTCAGTTTGGCCCCTCACTACCCTTGCGCCGGATGAGCGAGCGGATCGCAGATCGCCCGAGCCGAGCCTTGGTGGTCATGAGGACGGTCTTTGCGACCCCGAGCTACTTCGTCGCGCTGATGCTCGTATTGACGACGGCCGCGCTGGCCATCGATCAGCAGGTTGGCCTGCTTGGTCAGAACCTTCTGGCCGTGGCCGGATGGATCGTGTTGCTGGCGGCGTGTGCATATCTGACCGCGCTGGAGCGCTCCCGGGTAGCGGTCGTGATCATCGTGGCCACGATCGGCGAGGTGATCGGGTCGGTGCTGTGGGGCGCGTACGACTACCGCCTCGGCAACCTCCCGATGTTCGTGCCGCCGGGGCACGGCCTGGTCTATCTCACGGGACTCGCCATCAGTCAGCTCGAGTGGGCGCGCCGTCACGCGGCGACCTTCGTGCGGATCGCGCTGACGGCGCTCGTCGCCTGGGCGTTGTGGGGGCTCGTGCTCGCCGAACGCCAGGACGTCGCCGGAGCAATCGGAGCGGCGTTCCTCGCGGCCTTCTTGGTGCGTGGCCGGGCGGCCCCGCTCTACGCCGGGGTGTTCATCTTCGTTGCGTACCTGGAGCTCTATGGCACCTGGGTCGGCACCTGGACCTGGGCTGAGCACCTTCCGGGGACCCCGATCCCCGACGGCAATCCTCCGAGCGGTATCGCGGCCGGTTACGTGTTGTTCGACATCGCGGCGCTTGCCTTCGCGCCAGCTCTCCTCGGAGCCTTCTATTGGCTTGCGGGACGGCTTGGGTTCCGCGGTGTCAGCGGCGCGCGTTGAGTGTCCAGTCCCACTCGATGAACCCGACCTTGCTCAGCCTCCGGAGGCTCGCGGGAAGATAGGGCCTGGCGGCGGGCAATACCCGCCCAGGGCGGAGGGTGCCGAGCACGCTGCCCAGCAGCGACGGCATCCTTCCGATCGGTGCGAAATCCCCCGCGAACCAGCGGAACACCATGGCCAGGCGTAGGCGATCACCGTCAGCCCGTGCACCTCGGAGCTCGTCCTCGAGGTAGCGGCGGGCATTCTCGTCCATCTCTTGCTCGATCGCCTCGGCCGAATAGGCCCGAAGCGGCGGACAACCGACTGAGGCGCAGTTCAGGGCGAAGTGAACTCCGGGGTCGCCAAAGCGCCGAGCCTTCGCGTGTTCGATCTCGTCGAGGGTCATTCGGGAGCGACCGACATCGACCCGGAGGTCGGTGAACGCACCACGGATGGCGAGAATCGAGGCGACGTCGTGCTCGGCCACCACCGCCATGGCGTTCGCGTTGTATGCGTTGATCCAGAACGCCAGCTGTTCGTCTCGCGCGCGCGAGTCAGGGTCGGCGCTCGCGAGCGTGGCCAGGTACTCGCGGAACTCCGACGACGCCCGGACCTGCGCGTAGTCGACCGTCCACCCATCGCTTGCCGCCTGGAGCAGCACCTTCAGTGGCCGGTGATCCACTCGGTCGCCCCCATGGTCGGGGAAGCGGGGAGCGGCCACTCGGCGGGGCGCCATGACTCGAGAGCGGAGTGCGGCGATGAGGTCGACTTGGGCCATCGCGCCGAAGGCTACGACGTGAATCTGTCGACGTGACTAACCACTGGTCGTCTCGCACCGATGAGGGATTGAGATGGAGGCGATTTGCCACTTCACATCGGACGGTCTTCGAGGGCGGGAACCTCGCCTATACTCGGCTCGATATTGGGGCGTAGCCAAGCGGTAAGGCACCGGGTTTTGGTCCCGGGATCGGAGGTTCGAATCCTTCCGCCCCAGCAGTTTCGTCCGCTCGTCAAAAACACTCCCGGTGACTTATGACTGCAGGAGCGATCATCCTTGCGGCCGGTCAAGGCACGCGCATGAAGTCGGACCTCCCAAAGGTCCTTCATCCGCTGGCCGGCCGTCCGATGATCGACTGGGTGCTTGGCGCGATCCGTGGTGCGGGAATCACCGAGGTCGTCGTCGTGCTCGGCCACGGGGCGGACCAGGTTCGAGAGGCCCTACCCGAGGGCGTTGCCGTGGCCATCCAAGAGGAGCAAAACGGCACGGGGCACGCGGCGCAAGTGGGGCTCAGCGTGCTGCCTGGTGGTTGCGAGTCGGTGGTCGTGGCTTGTGGCGACACCCCGCTGCTTCGCGACGAGCACATTGGCCGGCTCGTGGAGGACCACTCGGCCGCCGGTGTGGGCGTCACGATGGTGACCGCGCTCTTGGACGACGCAGGGTCCTATGGTCGAGTGCTCCGCGATGACGCGGGCACCGTCACGGGGGTCGTCGAGGCGCGCGATGCCACCCCGGAGCAGCTCGAGATCTCCGAGATCAATTCCGGGTTGTTCTGCTTCGATCGTTCGGGCTTGGAGCAGGCCCTCGACAAGGTTGGCAGCGACAATGCTCAAGGCGAGGTCTACCTGCCCGACACCCTCCCATTGATGGGTGGCATTGGTGGCCTGGTGATCAACGACGCAGCGGTTGTCGACGGCGTCAATAACCGCGTCGATCTGGCGGCGTGCGAGCAGGCGCTGCAGGAGCGACTCCGGGAGGAGCTGATGCTCGGTGGCGTGACCATGCCGGATCCGTCCGCGGTGTATGTCGATGCGACGGTCAGCGTCGGGCGCGACACGGTGCTGATGCCCGGCGTTCACTTGCGCGGTACGACCACGGTCGGGCAGGGTTGTTCCATCGGGCCGAACGTGATCGCTACGGACAGCCAGATCGACGACCGCGCCCAGGTGGTGTCGGCTCACATGATCGACTCCTCCGTGGGGGTGGAGTGCATCGTTGGTCCGTTCAGCTATCTGCGACCGGGCTCAGAGCTGCAGCAGGGCGCCAAGATCGGGACCTACGTCGAGGTCAAACAGAGCGTGATCGGGCCGGGAGCGAAGGTGCCGCACCTCTCATACATCGGTGACGCCGACGTGGGCGCGGGCTCGAATATCGGCGCGGGCAATATCACCGCCAACTACGACGGTTTCCGCAAGCACCGGACGGTGATCGGGGAACGGGTCAAGACAGGCTCCGACTGCGTTTTCGTCGCACCAGTCACCGTAGGAAATGACACTATGACTGGCGCCGGATCGATCGTCACTGACGACGTGCCGGATGGTGCGCTCGCAATCGCGCGGGCACGGCAGAAGAACATTGAGGGCTTTACTGCCCGCGCTGAAGCAAAAGCCCGTGCGGCGGCCGAGAAGAGCGAGCGAGGCGAGGGCTCGTGAGCAACAGCATCACTAGAGAGCAAGACAAGCGCCTAATGGTGTTTGCGGGGCGCTCGAGCCGAGCGCTGGGTGACCGCATCGCCGACAAGCTGGACATCTCGCTCGGCGAGGCGACGGTCAAGACCTTCGCCAATGGGGAGATCTACTGCCGCTATGAGGAGAGCGTCCGCGGTGCGGACGTCTTCTTGGTGCAGTCGACATGCCGTCCCGTGAACGACAGCCTCATGGAGCTGTTGATCATGATCAACGCGGCGCACCTGGCTTCAGCCGACCGGGTTACCGCAGTGATTCCTTCGTACGGCTACTCGCGCCAAGACAAAAAGTCGGCGCCGCGTGAGCCGATCACCGCCAAGCTCGTCGCGGATCTACTGATGGCCGCCCAGGTCGATCGTGTGCTCACGATGGACATGCATGCCGGCCAGATTCAGGGCTTCTTCCGGATCCCCGTCGATCACATGACCGCGGTCCCGCTGCTCGCCGACCACTTCCTCGAGCGATTCCGTTACTCCGACGACGCTGACGAAGATCTGGTCGTGGTCTCACCTGACGCCGGGCGGGCCAAGCTCGCGAATCACTTCGCGGAGAAGCTCGGTGCCAGCCTCGCCGTGCTCACCAAGCAGCGGCCCGATCACAACGAGGCGGAGATCACCCTTCTGATCGGTGACGTCGAGGGCAAGACCGCCATCCTGATCGACGACATGATCGATACCGCCGGAACGCTCTGCGCCGGTGCCCAGGCCGTCATGGGTGGAGGCGCCCGGCGAGTCTTCGCCGCCGCGACCCACGGCATCTTTTCCGGTCGCGCGTTCGAGCGACTCGCCGACTCGGTGATAGAGGAGGTCGTCGTCACCGACACCATCCCGCTCGGCGATGGTGGGCCGCCTGATCTGGTCCGTGTGCTGTCGGTGGACACGATTCTGGCGAACTCCGTGCGGAACGTCTTCAGCGACGAATCCGTCAGCGAGATCTTCGCCGGCGAGAACCAGCTGTTCTAGCGTATTCGCTGAGGAAAGGCCGATTAGCCGGGCTTTCCCGGCCACTCCCCCCCGAGGCGACGCATTCCGACGCACGGCGACGCACGCCGGCCAGACCGACGGGCACGGTCGCGGACGGCGACGCTTTGCTCGCAAGCTACCCTTCCCGTCACCGTGGCGGTCCCCGACTACCAGACACTGATGCGCCCGCTGCTCTCTCATTATGAGAGCGGGGCCGAGCGACCCATCAGCGAGGTACGCGCCGGGCTGGCGGACGACTTCGAGCTCACTAACGAGGATCTCGCTGCAATGCTGCCGAGCGGGCGGGCTCGTCTGTTCGTGAATCGCGTCGGGTGGGCAACGACGTATCTGTTCCAGGCAGGCCTGCTGGAGCGCCCACGGCGAGCCGTTTACCGGATCACTGATCGTGGGCGGAAAGCGCTGGCGGACAACCCCACGCGGATTGACCTTGGCGTTCTGGAGCAGTTCCGCGACTTCGAAGACTTCTATACGCGCCGTGGACGTTCCGGTACAGCCGGGGGAGGTGAGACCTCCCTAGTCGAGCTCCCGGACACTGAGCAGGCAATTACCCCCGACGAGCGGATCGGGCGCGCATACGCTGAATTCCGCCTTGCGCTAGCTGAAGACCTACTGCATCGAGTACGCGAGCAGAACCGAGACTTTCTCGAAGATCTTGTTCTCGATGTGCTTGTGGCCATGGGCTACGGGGGCAGTCGGGACGACGCCGCTACCAGGCTCGGCAAGACCGGTGACGGTGGTGTCGACGGTGTAATCCGAGAAGACGCCCTCGGCCTCGATGCCATCTACGTCCAAGCTAAGCGATGGACCAACCAGGTGAGCGAGCCGCATATCCGGGAGTTCGTTGGAGCGTTACAAGGGCAAGGCGCGACCAAGGGCGTCTTCATCACTACCTCGGCCTTCTCAGCGCCGGCGCGCGAGTTCGCGGACAAGGTCCAAGCTCGCATAGTGCTCGTCGACGGCCTGGAGTTGGCAAACCTGATGATCGACCACGGGGTCGGTATCGCTGCCGGTCACACTTACTCGCTCGCCCGGATAGACGAGGACTACTTCGACGCGGACGAGTAACGGTCTCCGATACTCAAACGGCGCATCAGGGGCCGCTATAGGGCCTTATTGAACACCCCCGCCGACCGGGCGGCCGACGGGCCTGAAGAAGTTG
>CAMYIK010000104.1 GCA_947258365.1 uncultured Thermoleophilia bacterium
ACAGCCACCGGGCGAACCTAGGTTGAAGACGCCGCTATCTGACTCCCGACCGCGGCTTCTCCTATGGGACATCACGAGATTCTCGAACTGGCGATCATCGTCGGGCTTGCCGCGGGCAGCCACGTCGTCGCAAACCTTCTCCGCGTGCCGGCCATTTTGGTGCTGGTCGTCGCGGGATTCGTCGCGGGGCCCGTCACCGGGCTCCTCGACCCGGACAAGCTGTTCGGTGATCTCCTATTGCCCCTCGTCTCGGTCGCTATCGCGTTGATCCTGTTCGAGGGTGGCCTGACCCTCGATCTGCGAGAGATTCGCGGGGTCGGAAGCGTGGTAATTCGGCTGCTGACGGTCGGCGTCGTCGTTACCTGGCTGGCGGGCGCGGTGCTCGCGCATTTCCTCTTGGACACCCCGTTTGAGATCTCGCTGTTGATCGGGGCCGTGCTCGTGGTCTCCGGACCGACCGTCGTGCTGCCGATCCTTCGGCAGCTGCGCATCAAAGGACCGACCGAGTCGGTGTTGCGCTGGGAAGGCATCGTGATCGACCCGATCGGCGTGCTGTTGGCGGTCGTCGTGTTCCAGGCGATTGTCGCCGGCCAAGAGCCGACCGGTTTCGAGGCGATGTTCGCCTTCGCGCAGAACATGAGCATCGGCGCGATCGTGGGTGTCCTTGGCGCGTTGGTACTCGTACCGATGCTTCGCAGCGCGAGGCTCGACGATCGGACTGAGGTGGCCGTCACCCTCGCCGCCGTCGTTGGCGCATTTGCCGTCGCCAATCAATTCGCCGAGGAGGCCGGTCTGGTCTCGGCCACCCTCATGGGCGTCGTGATGGCCAACCAGCGCGAGCGCGACCTGCACCACATCCACGCCTTCAAGGAGACCCTCGGTCTGCTGCTCACAGGCGTGCTGTTTGTCGTGCTCACCGCACGTGTGTCACGGGACCTGCTGTTCGACCTCGGCATCTCGGGAGTTCTCTTCCTGCTCGCGCTTGTGATCCTGGTGCGGCCGGCTGTCGCGTGGATCTCCACCGTGCGCTCTGGACTCGACTGGCGCGAGCGCCTGCTCATCGGAGCGATGGCTCCTCGTGGAATCGTCGCGGCCTCGACCGCCTCGGTCTTCGCCATTGGTCTCCAGCAACGCGGAAACATCGACGGAGCGGAGACCCTCGCCCCCGCGGCGTTCGTGGTGATCGTCGGCTCGGTGGTGATCTACGGGCTCGGCTTGCCGCCGCTGGTCCGCGCGCTTGGCGTCGTCTCGACCGGTCCGCCCAGCACGCTTATCGTCGGTGCCCAGCCCTGGGTGCGCGACATCGCCGCGGAGCTCGACCTGCACGACATTCCCGTCACTATGTGGGCGAGTAATGCCGAGAACGCGCAACTCGCTCGCCGGGAAGGCCTCACCGTGCGCGAGGATGACCTTCTCTCGGAGGATCTCGAGCTCGATCCCAAACTCAATGATCTCGATCTGGCGCTGGTCGTCACCGACAACGACGAGTTCAACGCACTGGTCTCCGACCGGATGCGGGCCTTCATGCCGCGTGAGGCGATCCACCAGGTAAGCAGCCAGACGCCGACTCGCATGAAGGGCACTCGGGCCTTCGATCAGTTCGCCACCTACGAACGGATCAACTCCTGGGTGGCCTCAGGCGCCCGTGTCGAGTCACGCCCCGTGTTGGATTTCGGGGCCTCTCCCCTCGACGACGACGATCTTCCGCTGCTGATCGTGGAGCCAGGCAAGACGGTGCGAGTCATCCAGCATCGAGCCGACGTGTTTTCGGCTGAGGGGGCGACGTTGGTCGTGCTCGCCCGCACGGGCGCCAAGCTGCCGACGGCTCACCCACGGGAGCGCGAGGGTGAACCCGTCCCCGTGGCGGAGCGCCCGCTCGCCGGCCTGATGAGTCGAGTGAGCGCTGTGGTTGGCGGCCTCGGTCGAGCCGAGGTCGGTAGCTAGCTAGGCTTCCGGGGGCCAGCGCTCCTCGGGCTTGGCCTGCACGGAGTCGGCGACCAAGATGCGCTGCCGGCCAGGATCGTTCGCTTCATAGGGTCGGACCGCGGGCATCCGCCACATCTCATAGAGATGGCAGGCGGCGTCTGGGTCGTCACGGTTCTGCGACAACGCTTCGGCAAGCGCGTGGGCGTCGCCGAGCCCGATGCCCGAGCTGACGCCGGTCTCAGGGCCGAAGAAGTGAGCGGCGTCGCCGATGATCACAACACCTGGCTTCCACCACTCCGGGCAACGAAGTAGTGCCGGCTCGCTGTAGCGCACCTGGTCCATGGAGGTCACGCCCTCGAGCGCGGACTTGGAGGCGGGGAGCAGACGGGCCCACATTTCTTTGACCGCGTCGAGGCCCGGTGCGAGAGCGGCTTCCTCCCCAACCCGTGCACAGCTTCGCCATCCAGCGGAACCTTCATGCCATGAGAGCAGGCCGATATGGCCACCGTCGCTCATGTAGTCCATCGCGAAGGATGTGTCGGCGGGCTTCGGGCTCATGAACGCGAGTGCCGCTTCGGGAAGCACATCGATGTCGGCCTCGAACCCAGCCATCTCGCGCACCGGTGAGCGCGTACCGTCGCAGGCGATAACGAGGTCGGCCTCCATGGTGACGTCGCCATCCGGGCTCTCGGCCACAACCCCGACGACGCGGTCGATGTCGTCCTTCACGAGCTCCTTGACCGTGTGCTCGTTGTGGATCGGTAGATCCTTCTGAAGAGCCTCGATCAACGCACCGAAGCGCACGGCCACCGCGACCGGCGGCTGGTCGGGCCGAGGAGCGATCGGACGGCCGGCATCGCGCACTTCCTGGTACACACCGACCTCTTCAAGGGGCTCGTAGCCCTGGAAACCGAGCATGTATCCACGCGGGATGTAGTGCCCTGCGGGCATGCGCTCCAGCACGATCGGCTCGAAGCCGCGGCGACGCAGAAGGTGCGCCATGGTCATCCCCACCATGCCGCCACCGGAAATTATGATTCTCATGTTCTCAACCGTACCTTTCCCGCTCGCGAGCGGTCGAGGGCCAAGCCTCAGAGCATGTAACGCATGCGCGGGTTGTCATCGGTCTGATCTGTCGGTGGTGAAGATCTCAGCACCGAACCACACCACGCTGATGCCGATCCAGATGGCCGCGGTCCAGAGGAGGTCCGTACCGGTGAGACCAAGACCCCACCCCATCGCCGCCAGCACGAGCGCGAGGAGCAGGAGGTCGGCGATGATCCAGGCAGCGAGTTTCGGCACGCCCCGCTCCTAGCGTCGGTCGGCGGTGACCTTCGCGCTCAGCGCTGAGCTTGCCGGGCAGCCCAGCTTCTTGCCACGCGCCTTGGGGCGGTACTTGGTCGTGTGCGACCCCTTGAGCGACTGAGCGAAGGTCACCGTCCCGATGGTGTTGAGGCGCGTCTGATCAACCTTGAGGCGGACCCTCACGTTGCGCGCTTCATAGACGTTCTTCACAGTGCGCCTGGCGATCACCCGTCCGCCACGCCGGGTCGTGATGCGGCAGATCCGCTCCTTAGCGGTCGTCAGCCGCTTGATCTTGCCGCTGTAGCTCTTCTTGCGGGGGTTCCACTTCAGTGCGAACCAGCCCGAGCCGGGTCGACGCGCGAGAGTCGTGCACGCGCCGCTCTTGCAGCGAGGCGCGAAGCGCCAGAGCTGCCGGTTGCCACCGACGGTGACCAAGTAGCGACCCTGCAGGCGCGGCGCCAGGTTCGGGCCCTGCAGCGTGAACGTGCGGATCTCCGATTGCACCTTTAGGCCGCCGCAGGCCAGCTCCACGAACCAAGTGTAGCTGGTCGGCTTGATCGCTCCTGCGGTAAAGGTAGCCGCATCGCTCGCTGAGCTGGTGCTCGTTGTGGAGTCGGTGAACCCATTCGGCCCAAAGATGTGGAAGGTCGCAGTGGCGGTGGCGGGCACGGCGCATCCGGTGGTGTCACGGCGCCAAGCAAAGGGCACCGAGTACGGCACCGGTTGGGTTGTGATCAGGGCGCCGTTCGCCGGCGATGGGCCCGCCAGGCTGACGTTTGCGCCATGAGCCGGTCCGGCAAGAGCCATCGCGAGCCCGGCAACGGCGGGGAGCACAAGCAGTGCGGAACGTGAGCGGCGCGCGAGCAGGAGAGGCCTTCTTTCGGTGAGTCGCGGGCGGCGCGATCATCTCATGAGATGAAGACCACATGCAGATAGTCGTCGTCAGAAGGTGCGAAGCCGATCAGGCTTGGTAGGCCCTCATCGAGCTGCATGAGCTGCCCATCGTCAAGCCGGCCCCCTGCCAGCACGTACGCGGCGAGCTTCTCCATCAGCGCAACGCCGCCTTCGATGAACGCGGTCGGAAGGTTGGCGATGGCCAGTTCCGGGTGGCCTACGTGAATCGCCAGGCCGAGCGTCTCAAGGCGGCTTCCTCGCTGCCACTGGTTCTGGTGCAACCAGGCGCGATCGAGAAAGGTCTCGGCGCCGGGTGGCTCCTCTCCTTCACCGACAGCTGCGAGCTCGTCTCGTCCCGGCGCGTCTGCCTCATTGGGCGTCGCGACGAGGATTTGGATGCGGGGGTCCTTGCCCGCCTCGGTACTCATGCCGGTTTCTCCATTCGGAGAAACCTAGCGATCGGCCTCAGTGAGAGGAGAGTGCGCGCCGCGACGTGGCGACCGGTGAGGTCAATGCGACCTCGGCAGAACGGGCGACCCACTCATCGCCATCACGGGCAAGAGTTCGGAGGCGCTCTCCCCCTTCGGTGCCAAGGGCTCCAAGGGCGCGGCAGAGGGCAGCCCGGACCGACGGTTCCGGATCATCGGTCCTGGCCAGCAACGACTGACGAGCGAGGTCACTGATGCGGGAACCGCGCGTCGCGAGCGCGATGACCGCCTGGACCCGTACTGGCGTGTCTGGGTCGCCGAGCACGCCGATCAGCGCGTTCTCGTGGCCGCGTCGGTTGCCGAGCTCGCGGGTCGCCAGAGCCCGGACGATGCCCTCGTCATGGCGCGTTGCCGCGGCAATCGCGTCCGTGGCCGCCTCCGGGAGGGCCGAAAGTGCGTCTCGTACCGAAGCGATGGCGATCCGCTGAGCGACTCCGGCGTTGATAAGGGCTTCGACCGCTTCGCCCCCGCCGCACCTCCCGAGCGCTCGGGCGCAGGCCTCGCGCACCGTGTGAGAGGGATACTCGAGGCAGGCGATCAAAGGCGGCTCGGCGCCGACGACTTCGAATGCGGCGACAGTGTTCGCCGCGAGCTCACGTTGATCGGGTGTCCCACTGCGTAAGACGGAGAGAACCCGCTCAGCGTGGCCTTCACGTTCAAACCATTGGTCGCGCGAGCCGTGGCGGGGCACGGGGCGATTCGGGCGGGGCACCGGGGCATCCATACTCACATCAGAGCATCGGCATGCAGCCGGCTCGTCCTTAGCGATGGGCGGTATTTGCGGTGACACCCACTGGACGTGCCGGGTGGGGTTCGTGGTAGCGTGCCCGCGGTCTCGCCCCTCTGGGGCAGGAGACACCGTCACTCAGGCGAATATGAACTTCTTACGCCCAGAGCGACGCCGCGTGGCTTATGTCACTGCGGCAGCCGCCATCGCAATCGCAGGCGCCGCGATCACCGCGGGGCTGAACGCTGCACCCGCCACGGAGAGACTGACGGGGCAGCAGGCGCAGGTACGCGAGCTCGAAGCCCAGCTGATCTCACTCGATGGCGAGGCCGGAGCGATAGCCGACGCTCATTCGCAAGCGGCGACCCGACTTCAGGAAGCTCGTGGCGCGGTCGCGAAAAACACCCGAGACCTCAAGCTCGCCAGAAAGAACCGCGCGAAGGCGATCGAGAACCTCGAGCGCCGTCTGGTTGCGATCTACCAAACCAAGAAGCCATCCATCGCCGAAGTCGTCCTCGGCTCGAGTGACATCAACGACACCCTCGATCAGCTCGACCTTCTGCGACGGGCGGGCGAGCAGGACCGCGACGTGCTCGCGTCGGTCAAGGGAACCCGCCAGCAGCTCGCGAACTCCCGGGGTGCTTTGTTGAGGCTTCGTGGTGAGGCGGCCGACCAGGAGCGGGACGCACGCGAGAAGCGCCAGGCCATGGAGCGCTTGCTTGCCGAACGGCGAGAGGTCTTGGAGACGGCTCGTGGTGCCTTGGCGAGCGCGGAGGCGGCCCAAGCCGATCGGATCGCGGCTGCACAGGCTCAAGGAGAAGAGCAGATCCGCGAGCGGGCCGAACCGGTATCGAACTCCGCACCTGAAGGTTCGACCAGTACGTCGAACACCCCCGACCCTCCCCCGTCGAGCTCGTCGTCGGTCTCTGAGCACCTGGCTCGGATCGCCCAATGCGAGTCTGGCGGGAACCCGCGCGCGATTTCGCCGAGCGGCCTCTATCGCGGCAAATATCAGTTCAGCACGGACACCTGGATAGCGGTCGGCGGATCTGGCGATCCGGCGGCGGCGTCGGAGGCCGAGCAGGACAGACGGGCCGCGATTCTTTACTCGCAGAGGGGCGCTCAGCCATGGCCGATTTGCGGTAGCTAGCGAGCACTCGCCCATCAGGGTCACCCGACCCTGTCCTCAGGCGGGAACTCCCTCTTGACTGCTCGTCCGAAAAGACGGATATTCTCCTACTGGAAATTCGGTGCTGTGTAAGTAACGGGGGGCAGCGTCCGACGATAGGCACGAGGTGGCCGATCGCGGACGTTGACGGGTACTACGCGCGCCGGGCACCACAGGTTCAGAGGGCCGCGTTTTGCGGCGCCTATCGGCTCGCGGTGCGCCCAAACATGAATACCGGATTTGAGACCGGAGGCAGATGACAACGACAACGCTGTCGCAACTCACCGGGCTTACCCGTGAGGGCGAGCTTCGCGAGGCAATCGCACGGGGGCAGGAACATGGCTTCCTGGGCTTGGAGGAGATCGCTGAACTCCTCGACGGCCTAGGCCTTGACGCCGCCGCTGCGGAGTCCGTGTACCAACATTTCGAGGAAGCGGGTATCGAGCTCCTCGAGCAGGCGGATGCGGATCAGCGCATCGCCGAGCTGGCCGAGAAGGCCGAGCGTCCCACTCGTCCACCCACCAGCCAGGTCGTCGAGCAGACGACCGACGCCCTCCAGCTGTTCTTGAAGGACATTGGACGCGTACCGCTGCTGACGGCAGCGGACGAAGTTCGGCTTGCTCGACGGATCGAGGCGGGCGATCAGCTGGCCAAGCGCCAGATGGTCGAGGCAAACCTCCGCCTGGTCGTGTCGATCGCGAAGGGCTACCGCGGTCGCGGTCTCCCCTTCCTCGACCTGATTCAGGAAGGCACGCTGGGCTTGGTGCGCGCAGTCGAGAAGTTCGACTGGCGCCGGGGCTTCAAGTTCTCGACCTACGCCACCTGGTGGATTCGCCAGGCTGTGACTCGCGCGCTTGCCGACAAGGGCCGGACCATCCGGATCCCGGTCCATGTCGTGGAGAAGCTCAACCAGATCAGCCGCGCAGAGCGCATGTTGATCGGGCAGCTCGGCCGCGAGCCCACGGTGGAGGAGATCGGCGACGCCGCCGGCCTGCCTCCGAGCGAGGTGGAGGAAATCCTTCGCAGCGCTCAGCCGACGGTCTCGTTGGAGAAGCCGGTCGGTGAAGAGGAGGAGTCCGAGCTCGGTCGCTTCCTCGCCGACAAGACCACGATCGCTCCGGACAACGCGGCAGAGGGCACCCTCCGCGAAGAGGCGCTGACCGACCTTCTGGATCAGCTCTCCTACCGTGAGCGCCGCGTGCTCGAGCTTCGCTATGGCCTCCGTGGCGAAAAGCCTCGGACTCTGGACGAGCTGGGTCGGATGTTCAACGTCACCCGCGAGCGGATCCGGCAGGTGGAGAGCCAGTCGCTCCAGAAGCTGAACTCCATGCCAGAGGCCGGTCGCCTCGGCTGACGCCTCGCCTTCGGGCGGCGGCTAGTTCAAGGAAGGGTCTTCGGGCATGCGCGCCAAGAGCGCGTATTGCCCGCCCTTCCGCTCCAAGACCATCGACCAGAGATCCTCTGGCGCATCGGTGAAGACGTCCGCCGTACTGGGGCCGGCGTCGATCCAGGCTTCTTCCTGAAGCTCTGACTCGAGCTGCCCGGCGCCCCAGCCGGCGTAGCCACCGAAGACCCGTACCGAACTCAGCTCGTCCGCCAGCGCTCCGAAGTCCGCGTCCGGGTCGATGACACCGACGTCGCCGAAGGCGATCTGGACGCCCTCGGTGTCACTGAACTCTCCAAGCATGATTACCGCCTCGGGGCTCACGGGTCCGCCCTGGTACACAACGTCCTCGAGCGGGAGATCGTCAGTGAGGTGGTCGGGGAGCACTTCATGTGCGGCGAGCTCAGTCGGGCGGTTGAGAATCACGCCTAGCGCGCCCTCCTCCGAATGCTCCAGCATCAGGATGACCGCGCGAAAGAAGCTGCCGTCGCCGAGTTGCGGCGAGGCGACCAAGAGCCGTCCGGCTCGGTAGCGGGGTGCTTCAGGTTCCATCGTCAACGTGGGTAGCGCCGTAGCTCAGGCTTACGGCAGCGCGCATAAGCGCGCGTCGACTCACCCGAGGTTCTGTTGGCGCTTGCGCTCGCGACGGCTGTTGTAGACGCCGCCGCCTACGACGAAGACCAGGCCGATCAGCAGCAGGAGGTAGAAGACCTCGCTGTGATTCGGAAGCGGCTCCTCGATGTCCTCCAGGGCGAAGCCCGTGCAGAACCACGCCAGAGCGATCATCAGCAGCGTTCCGGCGGTGCGGAACGGCCAGGTGATGGGAAGATCGTCGGGGTAGTTAGTGCTCGCCACGGGCAGGAGCCTCCAGAAATGAGGGGACCTAGAACGCCGGGAAGGCTACCACGAGGGTCTGCTGGAACCGCCTGACAAACGGGCCAGGAAGGCCGTTCGTCAGGCAGTGTCCGTTGGCTCTTCGCGCTCAGACAATCGACGCAACGCGCGGCGCTCTCTCGCGTCGACCGCGAACTCCCCTGTTCCGCGGCGAAAAAGCTGGGCCGGGCGCCCAGGACCGCTTGCCCGGGTCCGCCCAACG
>CAMYIK010000105.1 GCA_947258365.1 uncultured Thermoleophilia bacterium
TTTGTCCCGGAGGAGCTAGCGGTCGAACCCGGCCGTGTGGGTGGCGAATTCACCGCCGAGTTGCATCTGCTCGGTCGCCTGCTTCATCTCCGCAGGCACGTCTCCCAGGAAGAAGAAGGGTCCGGGAGTGGCGATAGCGAGCAGCTGCGGGAAATGTGCAGCGGCTGTGGTGCCGAGGTGAAATCCCATCGCTGCGGCGTCCTCGAACTCGTCGCGGACGTACACCGCATTGTCTTCTTCCGAGACTAGATGTGGACCGCCTCGGCGCCCGGTTCGTTTGCCTCCATGGCGTCGGTCACGTTCCTGTATATCGACGCAAGTTCCTCGAGCTTGCCGGGTTGTGCGGTCCACTTGTAGACGACGGTGATGTGGTTGCTGTCCATTGCTCACTCCTCGACTCTGGGCGTCTCCGGGGAAGGCCCCGAGAGAGGTAACCGATTGGTTACTCGTGTAAGGTAACTGCACGGTTACCCTCTGTCAACAGGGTCGGAGTATCAATGAGCGGAACGAAACAGTACGACCGAACAGAGCTTCTCGACCGAGCTGTGGAATTGTTCCGCCGGCACGGCTTCGCGAGCACCAGCACCGCAATGCTGGTGGCCGACCTCGGCGTGAACCGCAAGAGCATGTATGCCGAGTTCGGGTCGAAACAAGGGCTGTTCGAGGCAGCGCTCGAGCGCTACAGCCGAAGGCATCTCTCGGCCGTCTTGGCCCCGATCGAAGCGCCAGACGCGGGCGCCGACGCAATCCGGGAGGCCTTCGCCGGGTACGCGTCCGCCAGCGAGGGGTGGCCTCGAGGGCGTGGATGCCTGATGTGCAACACGGCAGTCGAGCGAAGCGCGCTCGACCCCGGAAGCAAGCGTCATGTGACCGCCTACCTCGAACGACTGGCCCAGGCCTTCCGACACGCCCTCAGCAACGCCCAGCGATCGGGAGAGATCGAACGAGACGCCGACCTCGACGAGCTCGCGGCGTTCTTCACCACGGCGCTGATCGGAGTCGCGGCGTGTATCCGAGCCGAGGCGCCTCCAGCGCAGGTGCGTGCCGCGTGCAGGGTGACCACGAGCATTCTCGACGAGCACCGCCTCGCGACCTCGCGGTGAGCCGGTCTGGGCGGCGCGAAAACGGCACGCGTATGGCATGAGTCGTCGACCGGGGATGAGTCGGCCGATTCCTAGGAGGTACGGGCCTAGTGGTTTGGGACTCGTCGAGCGCGGGGATGTCGCCGAGGAGATCGCGCCATGTGAGACCTGGGCGAACAGCGGCAAGTTCTGAGGCTGCGGGGCGATCAGGCGCCCGCGGTTGAGGGTCGATCCGGCCGCGTGCGATGCTGACCGCGAACCCCGGACGGACGAGGTCTCCATGAAGGAATCGGTGCCGACGCTCGACGCCGCTCTTGCGGCTGGCGTCGAGGACGCTCTCCAGTTTCCCTTCTATGACGCGCTAACGAGCCGGCGCAGTCGCCGTGTCGGTCTCGGCATGCAGACCGGCGACGGCGAGGTGGACTACACCAGCCCCTACGAGGCGGTCCCGCTGTCCGCGGCGGAAGAGGCGCTGCTGGTCTCGGCGGCGACCGGGGTCATGGGCCTCGCGCTCGGCGACCTCGCCCACCCGGACGGGCTCGGCGCGCTCGTGCGTTGGAGCAGCCGCGCCTTCCCCTCGCCGTGCAACAACCAGGGCACCGAGCTGTTCTTCACCAATGACGAGGGCACGTACTTCGTCGATGTGCCATCGCTCGTTCCCGATCCCGAGCAGGTTGCGGCTTCGGCGCCGGGCGATCACCCGGCGCACATCGCGCAGATGCTCGACCTCTACTACTCCGCCCGCGTGCAGATCGGGGAGGGGAGGGCCGACCTGCCGACCGGGCCGCCGGGTCTTTTCGGTTTCAATTCGTGGAACGCGAACCAGCCGGGCACGACCCTGTTCATCCCCGTGACCGACATGACGGTCGAGTACCTGAACGTGCTCTTCGTCTACCTCGACTCCACCCAGCGCATCGCCATCGTCGACGAGGCCAACGGCGGCCGGTCGGCAGGTCTCGACGCTTGGGTCGACAGCGGACGGCTCGACGCATCACGCACGATGGGCATCGTCGCCTTCGAGCAGCGACTGCTCGGGATCAAGGCGACCGAGGCCGCCTTCATGGCCCAGAACATGGCGTTCGCCCAGCAGTGCCTGGGCCTCGGAGGCTTCACCTACAGTGCCTACAACTCCCAGTGGGTTCTCGGCGGTATGGACTGCGAGGGTCTCGGCTTCCGCCACGCGATCGCGCACGATGGGGCTCGTGTGCCCATCGGCCGCGACGGGCTCTATGAGGCGTTCGTTCCGGAGTACCACGGGGATGCCGAGGCCGTAGTGCAGGCCTTCCTCGATCACAAGTACGCGGGCCATGATCCGGGCGTCACCAAGGGCTTCAGCAACGCCGAGTCGGTCGTCGCCAGCGCCGCGCGCCCGGATGGTGAGACGGTAGAGCTTGTTACGGCCTACGTCGGGTACGTCCACGAGACGTTCGGCCGCTTCCCCGCCTACCTCGATCCGATGTACATGCGGATCGTCTCCCAGTCCCACCACGTCGATCCCGACTTCTACGACGAGCACAATCTCGCCGGGGCGTTACCCGCCCACATGCAGGATCACATGGCTCGGTGGCACCCCGAGATCTGCGATGAGCACGGCCGACCACGAAAGGCGGAACGGTGAAAGTCGAACCCCTCTACCGCATGACGTTCACCTACCCCGAGAGTTGGGGAGGAGAGATCTCCGGAGACAAGGGCTCCGAGGGTCACTACTACTTCATCGCCGAGGGGCAGGCCGAGGGCGACATCAACGGACGCGTCCGGGGCTCCAACCACCCCCGGGCGCGCATCGACGGCAACGCCCTGCCCGACTTCCAAGGCGCGATCGAGACCGATGACGGAGCGCACATCCTCTTCGATTTCCGCGGCTACGCCCGGCCGTATCCGGAGGGGCGCCGCCAGATCGTCGTCTCGGGCACCCACACCTGCCCGGACCAGAGGTACGCGTGGATGAACGACGTGATCTTCGTCGGCACCGGTGAGATCCGTCCGGCGACCGGCGGCGGCCCACGGGAGGTCCACGGCCACTCGGTCAGCTTCGTGATTGACGTCGGTCAGCTCATCTGGGAGCAGATCGACGACTAGTTGTCGTGCGCTGAGCACGTGGGGAGGGTGACGCCTGCGAACCGTTCGCGACGCGCGCCATCAGTCTGGGAACGGGCTTAGTGGGAGTGAGGTCGAACCAAACCCGTTATCTCGCGATGGCGAGGACGGGCAAGCGCGGACTCTCGCCATTGCCGGGAGTCGCCCGCCGCTATCGGGGTTTTCCCCGGATGCCTCGTGCCGCGAACGACCCCGATGATCTGCGCTCGAACGCGCGTTACACACGCCCGGTATTGGCGCGCGGCGAGTTCCGGGAGGGGTACGAAAGATGGAAGGCAAACCGACCCCAGACGACCCGTCGGACAATGAGGCTGACGCCAGCGCGAACCGTCGCTGGCCGACATGGAGACGGCTCCTGTTAATCGTTGGGGCCATCGTGGTCGGGTTGCTCGTCCTCATCCAGGCGGTGCCCTACGGACGCGATCACACCAATCCCCCGGTGACGGCCACGACAACATGGGACAGCCCGCAGACCCAGTCACTCTTTGCGACAGCGTGTGGCGACTGCCATTCCAACGAGACCGAGTGGCCGTGGTACTCCAACATCGCGCCGGTCTCCTGGCTGACCGAAAAAGACGTCAAGGACGGTCGCGAGGAGCTGAACATCTCGGAGGCGCAGTCCGAGGTTGAAGTCGAGGAGATGGTTGAGGTGATCCGCGACGGGAGTATGCCGCCGTGGTTCTACACCATTCCCCACCCCGACGCCGACCTCTCTTCTCGCGAGAAAGAGGCCCTCATCACGGGGCTTGAGGCCACCTTCCTCGGCAGGGAGAGCACTGACCCACGAGGTGAGGAGGCGGAGTCTGAGGACGAGCAGGACGAATCCTGAGCATCCGGTCCAGCGAGTACTCCTCGTGTGACCCGCTCGAGCAGACCTAAGCCGTCGGTGAAAACGGGCCTAGTGGGATTGAAGTTGAACCCAAACCCCGAGCAAATCGGACTATTCCACGGCCGTGGAGAACTGAGGCTGGCGCGTGCCGCAGTTCCCGCCTCCGACTCCCGAGGCGCTTTCCTCAGCGAGCTCCCCAGCCTCCGTCGACGGAGAGCATCGATCCGGTCATGAAGTCCAGGCCGTCCTCAGCGAGCACGAGACACGCCCGAGCGACTTCATCCTCGGTGCCGAACCGGCCGATCGGGTGTTGAGAAAGGAAGAACTCCTCCGCCGCCGCCGGGTCGGGTGCGGCAGCGAATATTTCGGCGACCATCGGGGTTACGATCGTGCCGGGGCAAATCGCGTTGACCCGTACACCCGTGCCTGCCAACTCGAGCGCCGTCGAGCGAGTGAGTTGTGAGATAGCACCCTTGCTCGTGTTGTACGCGGCTGCCCCGGGGCACGCCTTGAGCCCGAGGACCGAGCTGTTGTTGATGATTGCGCCAGTCCCTCGCTCGATCATGTGGGGAATCGTCTCGCGGGACATCAGCCACGTACCGCGAACGTTCACGGCCATCGTGTGGTCCCAGACGTCTGGAGCTGTTTCCCAGGTGGTCCCCGCGTAGAGGACACCGGCATTGTTGAAAAGGACGTCTATCCGGCTGTGTTCGGCGATCGTGGATTCAACGGTCCGTCGACAGTCGTCCTCATTCGAGACGTCGCCTGCGATCCACGTGAGCTTGAGGCCTTCCTGCGCGGCCGCGTCGGCCGTCTCCTTGAGCGTTTCCTCGTTGCGTCCGGTAATGACGACGCTCGCCCCCTCACGGGCGAAAAGAAAGGCCGTAGCTCGACCGAGTCCCTTGCTCCCGCCGGTGATCAGCACCACCTTGTCGCTGAGTCGCATCATGAACCTCTCGTGTATAGCTCGTACTTTGACTAAACTGCGCGGAGAATATTCCCGATGACGTCCCCACGCAAGCTCAGCACTGAGCCTTCTTTCCAAGATGCCCGCCGCGGAACCGCGATGGAGCTGCTCATGGCTGGCGCCGAGCTGTCGCAGGTCCTTGAACGCACCGTTAGGCGACGCTCGGGCCTGAGCCTCCACCAGTTCAATGTGCTGCGCGTTCTCGAGGCCCGTGAACCCGACTCGACATTCGCCACAGACCTCACGCGTGCGCTTGGGATGAGCTCGGCACACGCAACGACGGTGCTCCAGCAGCTCGAGGACCGGAACCTCGTCCAACGTCACGAGAACCCCGACGACCGACGGCGACGTCTTGTTCTAGCGACCGACGATGGGAAGGGCGCTCTGGAACGAGCGCTGCCCGCGCTCGAACAACTCGAGCAGGGCGTCACAAGCGCACTCGGGACGGGTGATGAATCGGCAGAGCTGAAGGCGGAGCTACGGTCAATTCGCATCGCACTTCGGCAGGCCCTCTCCGCCGAGGACTGGGAAGACTGCGTTGGTCCCTAGATCGGCCGAGGCCAGGGGGTTGGTCGCTCGAGCGCGCTAGGTCGTCCCGCCGGCTCAAGGCCGGTCCGAAAGCACCTGCCTGCCGGGAGTCAGAGGTCGGCGACGGGTTCGAACGTGCCCCGCAGCCTTGGTTGTAGCGGACCAAATGAGAATCGCTTCGCCGCCAGGGGTTCGGGCGTCCGCATGGGCAACTCGGAGTGGTCGAACTCGGCGGGAGCAAGGGTTGGAACGTGACCCACTTCTTCGGTCAAAACGAGCCTTGTGGGATTGAAGTTGAACCCAAACCCCGAGCAAATCGACTTGTTTCACACCCGGAGAGCCTGAAGTCGGCTCGAAATGAGTCCGGACTGAAGAAGTGGGACTAAGTTTGAACCCCTCGGCCGCCCATGGCAGCGGCCTTTCGAATGAGTTGATTCAGGTCAGGCGAGGCTTCGGCGGTGGTCGCACGAGCTGTGCCGTCTCACGAGGCTTCTGTGAGGAGGGTCAACGGGCTGGCGCCGCTAGGGAAGAAGGCGGTTCTCGACCGGCAACAACGAGACCGGCATTCCATCCAGGCGCACGTCCGTTCTCAGGCGGCGCGATCCTGTCTGGGTCGAGGCCCGCCACAACAATCATCCAAGAGATCACAGAATTGGAGTTCCACATCTCGCCGGTCTTGAGTGCATCGCGGCCCCATACGGGCGTCGGTACCAAGGGCATCACGTCGAGTAGTCGACGCGCGACAGCCACCTCGCTCGTCAGGCGTTGCGGGCTCTCCACCGCCTCTGCGATGTCAGGAATGACACCATTTCGCCAGCGTCGGAGCTCATAGCGAAAGATGCGCAGGCGCCCCGCGATGCGGACACCGACCAGCCCCTGTGCAACGACTCCGCGCGCGGAACCCTCGTCGTCAGGGATGGGCGTCATCTCGATCGCGAATCGCCCCTCTGGGACCTGAACCTCAAGCGCCGCGTGGTAGAGGTCACGCGCTGGTCGGCGCTTCATTCTTGCGACGATCGTCTCGTCGATCTTCTCGTTCAGACGAATCGAACGGCCGCCCGCCCCAAGCGGGAGTCAGTACAGATCAGCGCCGGAGCGGCTGCCGCTGGAGGCAACTACGTCAGGTCCGTTCGATTTCGCTTGCGCTGGGCGCTCTTGTGCTCATGGGTGGCATACGAGCCCCAAGCGGCGAGCCGTTGCCGCTGCGCTCGTCGTCACACCGAGGAGGATCCGGACTGCGCTCAGCCAGGCGAGCGCCTGAAGATCGAGAACCGAGCCCATCACGCTCCGGTACGGCGGTGCGTCGATCACGCTCCGATCCGTGACGACGCAGCTCGTCTCTGACAAGGCTTCGTCGCGGCTGCCCGTTTAGTGCGGCGTGTTGACGGCCGGGATATCCCATGCCTCGTGAACCTGCCCCTCGAAGACCCGCCAGATGATAAGCGCGTCGAGTTCGCGGTCGGTCCCGGCGACACTCAGGCGGTTGGTCACGTGAGCGGCGACCAGTTCATCGCCAAAAGGGGTGAGCGAGATGGGCTCAACTCGAAAGGTACCGCCACTTGTCTCGTGGAGCCGCGTGAAGACGTTCTTCATCCCGTCGAGACCTTGATAATCGCCGGCGAGATCAGGCAGCTGGGTGTTGTAGTAGTGGAACACGAAGTCGTCGGCGAACAACTCCGCCCCCGGCCCGACGAGCCCTCCCAGCACGAACCCGCCGGCGCGCTCGACGATAGCCATGGACCCTGGGTTGCTCATGGCGAACAGCCTATCTCCGCGTGCTGTCGGATGGCCAGTCGACGGCAAGCACCGAGGGGGGGTTGACCTTGTTGGGCGCCGACGCCTGTGTCGTCGCCGCGGTCGCCGTGTTCCACATCTCGTGGTTGCCCGTACAGGGCCTGCGGCCACGCCCGGACGTGGCGCGAGCGCCGCGGGGTAACCGTGACAACATGATGCTTGAGCAAACTGAGACCGTCGTGACCGACGCAGGAAGCAAGCGCCCGGCGGCCGGCGCGGTTCTTCACTGCGTAGATCTTCGCAAGAGCTTCGGCGACCGCAGGGTGGTGGACGTCGTCGGGTTCTCGATAGCGCCCGGTGAGACCTTCGGTCTGCTCGGCCCGAACGGCGCGGGCAAGTACTGAAACTCTTGGAGTGCAAGCACTCCATCATCGGCCTGATTGGCTCGTACCGAGAGCTGGCCAAGGTGGACAGCACATACCTGTCGGCCCTCCCGCCCTCGTCGACGAGGGCGGGCGCCTGCACATCACGTTCGCCCAGAACGTGGCCGAGACGGGCCGCCTCTCGTCTAGCGACCCGAGTCTGCAGAACATTCCCGTAAGAACCTCTCTCGAACGGGAGATCCGTGGCGCGTACGTCGCTGAGAACGGCTGGTCGCTTGTGAGTTGCGACTACAGCCAAGTCGAGCTGCGGGTCCTCGCGCACTGCCCCGGCGACTCTGCGCCAGTGGAGGTCTTCGCCTCGGGCGTCGCATTCATCGCGCGACCGCAAGCGAGGTGTTCGCGATACCCCTCGCCGACGTCGACGGCGACTAGCGCGATCGGGCAAAGGCCGTAGAGCTCGAGATCCTCTACGGGATCAGCGACTTCGGCCTCTCAGAGCAGCTGAGCATCCTCCAGCGGACGCCTACACCGAGACCTACCTCGACCTACCCGCGGGCAGACCTTTCGTCGACACGACCATCGCCGCCGCGAGCCAGGGGGGTCATGTGACGACGTTGCTCGGGCGACGCCGGCCGATCCCCAAGCTGACCGGCCGCAGGCGCCAGCAACGCCAGCGGGGGTGAGCGCCTCATCGTGAGCACCCGTCGTCCAGGGCTCCGCGGCCGGCATCATTCAAGCTCGCCATGGTGCGAGCGCACAGGCCCCTTCGCGCCGCATCCTTTCAGGCCAGGATCGTGCTCCAGATCCACGAGCTGCTGATCGAGGCGCCCGCCGACGAGGTCCCCGAAGCGACCCGTCTCATGCGCGAGTCGATGACGGGCGCCTGCGCGCTGGATCCGCCACTCGCCGTGGTACCGGCAGCGGTGCCACCTGGCTCGAGGCAGAGTCCTAGGCTGCCAAATGTCTCGGGCCGGGCGTGCCGGCCGCGGCGGGGCCAGCGCTCGGTCCGCCGTGCTCGGTCCGGGTAGTGCGCTCCTGCACCAGCGCGGCGTGCATTTCCGACGCGAGACCGGCCTCGTCACGCCATACGCGGCGCCTGCTGGCCGGGTCGATCTCGGCTTCATAGGGGAGCGCCAGCCCGACGGTTTTGGCGCGACGGCGAAGTGGGGTCAGCAGCATCCCGGAGAGCTTTGACGGCTCGCACCGCAGCGCTGAGCCCAATTGCTGCGCGCCGACGGCACCGTCTCTGTCCAGGCGCTCAAACAGCACGATTGAGCGCTCCAAGACCTCATCCGAGAGACCTTCGGCGAACTCCGAGAAGATGCCGGGCGTGTCGTCACAGGCCTCTGCGGCC
>CAMYIK010000106.1 GCA_947258365.1 uncultured Thermoleophilia bacterium
GCCATTGCATTTATCGTGAAGTATCGTCGCCTCAAGTCGTCATCGAGGGTGCCAGGTTCAACCTCAGGCAGAGCCCCGGGCTCGGGGTATGACTCACGGCGGGCACCCACGAAGTCCAGGTGCATCGCACCGAGGTGAACCGTGGCTGTCCGGAAGCGTTCGTGAATGACGAGGCGTCCTTCGACCCGATCGGCGACACGCTGCGCAATGGCGTCGACCTCACCCTCAACCACGAGATCAAGGTCGTCGCCCAAGGCACGATCAAGGAGGCCGTCGCGAACCGCCCCACCAACCAGGCTCACGTTCGGGTCGAGGGCACCAAGAGCAGCTTTGAGCGCCGGGTGAGCCGTGACCCGCTGTAAAAGCCTAGAATCGTGCTCGTGGCGTCCTATGACCCGATCTCCAAGAAGCTGCCGCGCCAGGCTCCGATCACGGAACCGCGCCTCGCGGAGGCGCTAGAGCGGTATGAGGCCCTCACCGTGCCAGAGCTGGAGGACGCCTTCACGCGTAACGATGCGGAGTTCAAGGCGTGGGTACAAGCCCCGGGCAACTCCGAGCGACCGATCGGTGAGTTTCCGGGTTATGTCGATCGAATCGCGATCGACAGCCTCATCGAGCGCCGTACCTGGATGGAATAGTGCCTAGCCGAGGTCGGCGATGGCGTCGATCTCGACCTTCGCGCCGAGCGGGAGCGCAGTGACCTCGACGGTTGCGCGCGCCGGGCGATGACCGTCGAGTGCGGCCCCATAGGCGGCGTTGACCACAGGGAAGTCACCAAGATCCGTCAGATAGATCGTGCACCGGGCGATGTCCTCCGGCTTGCCGTCCGCGGCCGCGAGGATCGCGAAGATGTTCCGCATCGACTGTTCGGTCTGCTCAGCAATGTCCTCGGACACGATCTGCCCGTTTGCCGGGTCGATCGGCACCTGACCGGAGATGAACAGCAGCCCTCCCTTGCTCATGAGGGCCTGGCTGTATGGCGCGCCTTGGACGGGCGCGGGCGCGGCGTCGGTCTGGATGACCTTCATGGGCGAACCTCCACCCCATCGCTCGACATCGCCTCTTTGACCTCGGCGATGGTGTGAATGCCGTCGTGGAAGATCGAAGCCGCCAAAACGGCGTCCGCAAGCCCTTCTTTCACGGCCTTGGCAAAGTCGTCGGGACCCCCGGCGCCACCCGACGCGATGACCGGAACGCCCACCACACCAGAGACCGCCGCCAGCAGCTCGGTGTCGAAGCCGTCTTGAGTGCCGTCGCGATCCATACTCGTCAGCAGGATTTCGCCCGCTCCACGCGCCACCACCTCCTTGGCCCATTCGACGGCCTCGAGGCCCGTCGGCTTGCGACCACCGTTGAGGTAGACCTCCCAGCCGCTGCCGTCCTCGCGACGCTTCGCGTCGATCGCCACCACGATGCACTGTGCTCCGAAACGGGTCGATGCGCGAGTGATCAAGTCCGGGTCTTTCACCGCCGCGGAATTGATCGAGACCTTGTCGGCGCCGGCCGCCAGTACGGCACGAATGTCTTCCTCGGTCCGAATGCCACCGCCGATGGTGAACGGGATGAACACCTGCTCGGCGGTACGCGCCGCGAGCTCCACGATGGTTCCGCGCTTCTCGTGACTTGCGGTGATGTCCAAGAACACCAGCTCGTCGGCGCCCTCGCGGTCATACCGGGCAGCCAGCTCGACCGGATCTCCGGCGTCGCGAAGATCGACGAAGTTGACTCCTTTGACAACGCGGCCCTGATCGACATCCAGGCAAGGAATCACCCTGATCATGCGGCCGCACCATCCGGTTCGGCGAAGACCCTCACGGCCTCGGCCATCGTGAACCTCGCCTCGTAGAGGGCGCGTCCGACGACGATGCCGGTGATGTTCGGAACTCCGAGCTCCTTCACTGAGCGCAGGTCGCCCAACGAAGAGATGCCCCCGGAGGCAATGACCTTCAGCGGAGTCGCCGCGTGAGCGAGCCGTCGCAGGGCCTCGTGGTTCGGGCCCTCGAGCATGCCGTCTCGAGCGATATCGGTGTAGAGGAGGTGGCGAACTCCGCGCCGGACGAGATCGGTGGCCACGTCCACCGCATCGCGATCGGTGACGCGCGTCCACGCATGGGTTGCGACCTTGCCGTCCCGGGCGTCCAGAGCGACCACCAGGCCGTCTCCCAGGCGCGCCACGGCCCAGTCGAGTAGCTCGGGATCGTCGAGAGCGGCAGTACCGACAACTACCCGTTTAACGCCAGTCGCGATCGCGGTCTCGATGGCCGCGCGTGACCGCAACCCGCCGCCCAGGTGGACCTCGCCCGGGAACTGAGCAGCAATGCTCGCGACCAGGGCCGCGTGCACGGGCTCACCCGTTCGCGCGCCATCCAGATCGACCACGTGAAGTGCCGTCGCGCCCCCATCAGCGAATTCGCGCGCCTGAGCCAGAGGATCATCGTTGAAAACGGTGGAGCGCTCGAAGTCGCCCTGAACGAGGCGTACCGCCCGCGCGTCGCGCAGATCGATGGCCGGATAGAGAGTGATCACGCGGCGGCCGGTACCTCGAGTTCGGCGAGCCAGCGCTGAAGCAGGCCAAGGCCCGCGGCGCTGGATTTCTCGGGGTGGAATTGAACACCGGTCACGCGTTCTCCGCCAGCTGCCGCGCAGAAACGTTGGCCGTACTCGGCTGTTCCGAGTACGGCGTCCGGGTCCGCCGGGTGCACGGCGAATGAGTGGACGAAGTAATACGTGCGCTCGTGAGGGCTGTCCGCGCCGACGGCAATAGCGGCTCCATCGCGCCACTCGACGGTGTTCCAACCGATCTGGGGCAACTTACGATCGGTGCGCAGCGCCTCGACGCCACCTTTGATCAGGCCCAGCCCCGGCTGCCCCGGAGACTCTTCGCTCTCATCAAAAAGCAGCTGAAGCCCGAGGCAGATCCCGAGCACCGTCGATCCGTCCTGGTACGCACGGTGCACCGCGTCCTCCAGGCCCGCGGCACGGATGCGCTTCATCGCCTCACCGAAGTGGCCCACACCCGGCAGGACCACGGCGGTCGGCGTTCCGACCTCGTCACCGGATCGGGCCACACGAACATTCGCCCCGAGGCGCTCGAGAGCCTTCACCGCGCTGCGGAGATTGCTCATCTCGTAGTCGAGGACGACGACCTCGCTCACAAACTGCCTTTGGTGGACGGAATACCGGTCACACGTGGATTGTGGCTGACGGCGACGCGCAACGCACGGGCAACGGCCTTGAAGCACACCTCGATCTCGTGGTGAGGGTTGCCTCCCCGCCTCAACGTGAGGTGGAGCGTCAGGCGACTGTGCGAGGCCAGGGACCGCATGAACTCCTCCAACAGGTCTGTCTCGAAACCGCCGATATTCCCGGCGACGACGTCGACGTCCACGACTGTCAGCGGGCGCCCGGAGATGTCGATGGCGGCCTCGGCAAGACATTCGTCCATCGGCACCAAAGCCGAGCCGTAGCGCTCGATCCCGCTCCGGTCACCCAGGGCCCGATCGATGGCCTGGCCAATCACGATCCCGGCGTCCTCGACCGTGTGGTGGCTGCCGGTCTCCAAATCGCCCCTCACGCCGACCTCGAGGTCGATGAGGGAGTGGCGCGCGAACAGGGTCAACATGTGGTCGAAGAAACCCACGCCCGTCGAGATCGACGAGTCCCCTGCCCCATCGAGGTTCAACTCGACGTTGACATCGGTCTCGCCGGTTTTTCGAGAGATTGTGGCGCTACGGCTCATTTGGACGTCCTCACGACGGCGGAATCGCGGTGGGCGGGAAAACCTTCGGCGTCGGCCAGCACCGCAAGGTGTGGTGCCAGGGTGTCTACGGCCTGCTGGGGAAGATTCACAACCGACATTCGCCGCAGATAGGTAGCGGTTCCGAGCGCCGACGCGAAACGTGCGCCGCCGCCGGTCGGAAGAATGTGATTCGAGCCCGCGACGTAGTCACCAAACGCCGTACCGCCGTTCGGACCCACGAATACCGCGCCGGCGCGCGAGATCCTGCCGGCAAGCGATTGCGCATCGGCCAGATTGAGCTGAAGGTGCTCGGGGGCGAACTCCTCGGCAAAAGCGATGGCGGAGTCCAGATTGGGCGCATCGATCAGTGCCAACGCTCCGGTGGCTGGACCGCGACGCTCGAGGGCCTCAGCGATGGCATCGAGCACCTTGGGCATCGTCGAGACTGCAATTGCGGGCGAATCAGGCCCATGCTCAGCCTGTGCCAGAAGATCCAAGGCGATGGCGTCAGGGTCCGCCGAGGCATCGACGAGGGCAACGACCTCGCTCGGGCCGGCGACCCCGCTGTCGACGCCGACGGAGCCGGACACCTGCAGCTTGGCCTGCTGCACCCATGAGTTGCCTGGACCGGCGATCACGTCGACAGAAGGAATGGTCGTCGTGCCAAAGGCAAGCGCCGCGATCGCGGCAACGCCTCCCGCGGCATACACCTCGTGGATTCCGAGCAGGGATGCCGTGGCGAGGATGACGTCAGACGGTGCACCGCTCGGGCCGGGTGGTGAGACGACGCAGATGCGCTCCACTCCCGCGACCAATGCCGGCACGGCGGCCATGATGAGGCTGGAAGGGTATGCGGCGCGCCCGCCAGGCACGTAGCAGCCGACAGATCCCACGGGAATCTGGCGCAGCACCACCTCTTGGCCCATCGGCAGTGTCACCTCCCGCTCATCGGGGATCGAGGCGGCAGCCAACGCCGCGACTTGGTCGGCGGCCACACCGATGGCCTGCGCCAGAGGCTCATCCAGGTTCTCGGCAACTCTCTCGAGATGTGCGGGCTCGACGCGGATGTACGGCTCGATGAAGTTCGGGCAGTCGAACTGGCGAACGATGTCCACCACGGCCGCGTCACCCCGCGACCTCACGTCGGCGATCAGGCCGGCGACCGACTCGGCGATGTCAGAAGGCGGCGCCGGCCGGAGCGCCTCAACCGCCGCGGCGGGCCCCATCGCGGCAAGGCTCAGGCGCGTGATCTCGCTCATGAGATGCCGGAAAGGCGCGCGGCAAGCGCATCGAGCTCGGCGGCGCGGACTTTGTGGCTCACCCGATTGGCGATCAGCCGCGCGGAGCTCTCAAAGATCTCTTCCCGAGCGACCAAACCGTTCTCGCGTAGCGTCTGACCTGTCGCCACGAGGTCGACAATGCCGTGCGCCAGGCCCACCAATGGAGCGAGCTCGACGGAGCCATTGACCTTCACCACCTCGGCTTGCCGCCCGGTCATGGCGAAGTACTCCTGCGCTACCCGGGTGTACTTGGTGGCAATACGAACCGTGCCGAGCCGATTGAGAGCCCCCGAAGTCGGGTCCTCATCCGCTGCCGTGGCATAGACCATCCGGCACTCGCCAAAGCGCAGGTCGGCCATCTCATAGACGTCCGGCTGGCGCTCGATCAACACGTCCTTGCCGACGATACCGACGTCCGCCGCGCCCGCCTGTACGTACGTGGGCACATCGGTGGGCCGCGTCGTGACGAACACGGTGCCGTCGGGCGCCGAGAAGATCAGGCGTCGCCCCGCCTCGTCAAAGGGGCTCACGTCGAATCCGGCCGCCTTCAAGCGGGCCACGGAGCCCTCGAGCAACGCGCCGCGGGGCACGCAAACGGTCAATGGCTTCACGCCACCACGTCCTCGAGTGAGGAGACTGTCTTCGACGAACCGTCCCGGGTATCGAGGACCCGGAAACCCTGCGCATCCGGCTCGACCACGTATCTCCAGCCATCACGAGCGGCGAACTCCGCCGGGTCACTCTGGCCCGAGGGCAGGCAAACGATGGGAACGCCACGAGCCCGAAGGCTTTCCGCCGCAGCAAGGTGGTGGTCGAGCCCATCCACGACGACGACGCCTGAGGCTTCGCGATCCCCGTTCGTGCCCTGAAGCGTAAGGGCGCGGTTGAGCACGTCCAGATCAATGGCGCACCCCACGGCGGGACGAGGAGTGCCGAAGCGTTCCGCCAGACGGTCATACCGACCGCCGACGGCAAGTGGTGCACCGACGTTCGAGGAGTGTGCCTCGAGCACCACCCCGGAGTAGTACGGCCAGTCCCGGGCGATCCCGACATCCAGCATGACGTCCTCGGCGATGCCGTACTGCTCGAGCAGCGTCAAGAGTTGACTCACGTCTCTGCAGGCAGGCTCAGCGCCCGGCGCGATCTGGCAGACCTTGCTCAACACCTCACGGCCACCCCGCTGGGCCGGAAGCTCGTACAACAGCTCCCGCATCGGACCGCTGACGTTGACCGCCGCCGCGATTTCCTGCCACTCCACGAGGTTACGCGCAGCCAGAGCGCGACCCAGGCGAGTGCGAATCTCGCGAGGTACGCCGATGCCGTCGAGGATGGCCTCGGTCAGGGAGATGTCGCCAATGGCGATGGTGAGATCGCCGATGCCGGCAGCCGACAAGGATCGGTGCAGAAGCGCGATGAGCTCGGCATCGGCGGCCGGCCCTGAGGCCCCGACCAACTCCGCTCCCGCCTGGCGGACCTCAGACGCGCCAGGTGTGCCGGGCGGCGGCGGCCGGAAGGCTCGACCGAAGTAGAAGACCCTGATCGGTCCCGAGTGGTCGGACATTCGCGTGGCGATCAAGCGCGAGACCGGCACGGTGATGTCCGGTCGCAAGACCATGACGCGTCCCGCGTCGTCGAAGAGGCGGTAGACGTCGCCTAGCTGCTGATCGATCGCCGTCTCGAGCACGTCCGCGTACTCCAGTACCGGAGTTGCGACCTCGCGGTAGCCGTACGCGGCGAACGCGCCGCGCAGCCCCGTCTCTATGGCGCCGAGCTCCTCCGATTCGGTCGGGAGACTGTCTCGTGCGCCCGCGGGAAGGCCGGGTGGCTCTGGACGTAGATCAGTCATCGAGCCGCTCGATCTGTGCGCCCACCGCTTGGAGGCGCTCATCGATGCGCTGATAGCCACGGTCGATCTGGCGGATGTTGCCGATCACGCTCTGCCCCTCGGCGGCAAGACTCGCGATCAGCAGTGCCATGCCCGCCCGGATATCCGGGCTCTCGAAGCGCTCACCGTAGAGCGTCGCAGGGCCACTGATGACGGCCCTGTGCGGGTCGCACAGCACGATGCGCGCACCCATGGCCACCAACTTGTCGACGAAGAAGAGCCGGTTCTCGAACATCTTCTCGAAGATCATGATCGTGCCGTGGACCTGGGTGGCGACGGCCACCGCGATGCTCGTGAGATCCGCTGGGAACGCCGGCCAGACGCCGTCGTCGATCTTCGGGATCGCTTCGCCCTCGTCGGCGACGATCTGCAGACTCTGATTCGGCGGTACACGCAAGGTGTCACCGTCCATCTCGACCTCGATGCCAAGACGCGAGAACGCATGATTGATCATGCGCATGTCGTCGGCACGAACGCCCGGAATAGTGAGATCGCTGCCGGTGATCGCACCAAGACCGATGAAGGACGCGACCTCGATGTGGTCCGGCCCGATGGCGAATCGTCCGCCGTGCAGCCGGTCCACACCCTGAATGATGAGGCGATTGGTGCCAATTCCCTCGATCGACGCGCCCATCCCCACCAGCACGCGTGCAAGGTCCTGGACGTGAGGCTCGCCGGCCGCGTTCAGGATCACCGTCTCACCCTCGGCGAGTACGGCCGCCATGAGGATGTTCTCCGTGGCCGTCACCGAGGCCTCATCGAGGAAGATCTCTTGCCCCTTCAGAGCCGACGCGGTGATGCGGTAGCTGCGGTTGAACGTCACCTCGGCGCCCAATGCACGGAAGCCCAACAGGTGCGTGTCGACGCGACGCCGTCCAATGAAGTCTCCGCCCGGCAGCGGCAGCTCGACATCGCCACACCGCGCAAGCAGCGGCCCCGCGAGCAGCAGGGAGGCCCTCAGGCGGCGGCACAGGTCCTGGTCGAGCGAAACGTCCTTCATGTTCGCCGCCGTAAGGCAGACCGTGTTTGGCCCCTCATGGCGCACGGAAACGCCGAGGTGCTCCAGCAGAGCCAGCATCACTCGCACGTCCAAGATGTCCGGGACGTTGTCGAGCACGACCTCCTCGTCGGTCAGGAGGCTCGCCGCCAATACCGGTAGCGCCGCGTTCTTGTTACCCGCGGGCACGATGGTGCCCGAAAGGGCGTGGCCGCCCTCGATCACGAAGCGTTCGCTCACGAGGTCCTGACGCTATCAGTCGAGCCGCACCGTTCCCCTTGAATTCACTCTTCAAAGTGTTGATGCTTCGAAAGTGAAAGTAACCACTCCCAGGGAGGATCACCAATGGCAGACGTCAACATCCAGGTGATGGACAGCGGCCCGTATCTCGTACAAGGCGGGGTCGACGTCAAAGACGCCGACGGGAACAGCTATCCGGATGGAGGCGACACCGTCGCCCTCTGCCGTTGTGGCAACTCGAGCAACAAGCCGCTCTGCGACGGCACCCACGCGACGGCCGGCTTCGAGGCCAGCGAGCGCGCCTCCTGATTCAGAAAGGCTTCTCGCTGTCGTCGCTCGGAGGATCGACGGCGGCGAGCTCTTCGATCCGCCGCTCTACCTGCAACAAGCGCTTGGAGCAGTAGTCCAGATACTTCTGGCCGCGCTCGAACAGCTCCACGGCCTCCTCCAGCCCCACGTCGCCGCTCTCCATTCGGGCGACGACCGCATCCAGGCGCTCAATGGCCGCGTCGAAGGTCAGTTCCTCGTCTTTTTCCGTCATCGCTCACGCACCGTAACGGGCAGCTCGCCGTCCTTCAGCTGTAAACGCAGCGCATCGCCTGCTTCTTTTGACGCCGCGGTGACGACGACGGCGCCGGAGTCGTCGCGAACGATGGCGTAGCCGCGGGCCACGGTTGCCGCCGGCGACACGGCGCCCAGGGCGTCGCGCGGGACACCCGCGGCAAGCTCCGCTGCCGGACCGTGCCCCGGGATCGCGAACTCGGGGGCGATCTCGGCCAGCGGGTGGATCACGA
>CAMYIK010000107.1 GCA_947258365.1 uncultured Thermoleophilia bacterium
CCTGAGGTCTGCCGCGTCCGCGTGCGCGGGAGATCGCGAGCTC
Organism: uncultured Thermoleophilia bacterium; assembly: GCA_947258365.1. Lineage (GTDB taxonomy): Bacteria > Actinomycetota > Thermoleophilia > Miltoncostaeales > Miltoncostaeaceae > CAMYIK01. The sequence goes on from CAMYIK010000107.1 coordinate 44, forward strand.
ACATAGCGCCAGGTAGCGGTCCGCACAGCGGTCCCAGCTGTACTCAGCGGTCGCGCGCTCCTTCGCGCGCCGCGACAACTCGGCTCGGCGCCGAACATCGCCGGCCAGGGCGTCGATCGCCCGCGCCAGTCCGGCCGGTCCATCAGCAAGCGAGAAGGCATCAGCCGCGTCGCCGACGGCCTCAAGGTTCGGAGGGTGATCGCTCACGATCAACGGCGCGCCCGCCGCGAGGGCCTCGATGATGACCGGGTGCGTACCCCCGACCTCGGTCGGGGCGCACATGATTCCCGCCCGGTGGATCAGCTCGCCGTAGCCGTCTCCGAATACGTAGCCGGGGAATCGCACCTTGGGCCCCGCCATCTCCTTCAAGGAGGCGATGTAGTCCTCCGCATACGGAGCGTCTCCGACCATCACCAGCGGCCACTCGCAGTCGGAGGCCCGGTGAGCCTCAATGACGAGATGGGCGTTGTTCTCCGGAACGAGGCGTCCGACGAAGAGCACGAACCGTCCCGGCTCGAGGTCCAGCCGCTTGCACCAGCCCGCGCTGCCGGGGTCCGCTACCTCGGCCCCGTAGGGAATGGCCACGATGCGGCGGCCGTAGGAGCTCTCGAAGGCCTCCGCGACCGACTCGCTGTCAGTGATCGTGATCGTCGCCGCCTCAGGCGCGATGCGCTCGGCGAAGCGCAGGTAGCGCTTGGCGAGCTCCGGCCACTTCGCGCGCTGAGAGTCGAGGCCGTCGATCTGAAACACGGTGGGCACTCGGGCGAGCCCGGCGAACGGAACCACCGGAGCGTTGCCCGAGATGAAGTAGAGCGCCACGTCAGGGCGCTTACGCGTCACCATGTGGGCCGTACAGATCGCGGTGTGTGCCAAGGTGTCGAGGTACTTGTTGCGCACCGTGGGCAGGTGTACGAGCTCGGCACCCACGTGATGGTCGACCTTGTCGACCATGTGCGGGCGGCAATAGACGGTGACCTCGTGCCCGCGGTCGCCGAACTTCTTGGCAAGGTGCTCCACGGCCGTTTCAAAACCGCTGTATGCAGCGGGAATTCCTCGAGTGCCGAGCATCGCGATCTTCATGAGAGAACGCCCTCGATCGCGGACCACGCGCGATTGCCGCTGTCGGTCGCCGAGAACCGACGAGCTGAGGCCGGTCCCTGAGAGGCGAGACGCTCGGCCGTCTCCGGCTCTAGCGCGGCTCGTATGCCCTCGGCGAGGCCCGCGGCAGTGGGAGATACGAGCAGCGCGGCGTCGCGAGCCACTTCCGGGTGGGCTCCTCGATCGCTCGCCACGACGGGAGCGCCGCAGGCAAGCGCCTCGAGCAGCGTTAGACCGAAGCCTTCGTAGAGGGAGGGCGCGCAAACCACGGTGGCCGAACGATAGAGAGCGGCGAGATCCTCGTCGGGGACGTGTCCCAAGAAACGCGCCTTGTGACCGTTCACCTGGGCCCCCTCACGCCCACGCCCGACGATCACCAGCTCGAGTTCTTCCATCCCGAGTTGGGCGACGGCCTCGGCAAGCGCGCCGAGGTTTTTCCGCGGGCTGATATCGCCGACCGCCATCACGAAGCGCCCCAATCCGTAGCGCTCGGCGGTTTCGCGTGCCGGACCCTCGGGGCGAAAGTGGGGCGCCGCGAAATTCGGCACGACGGCGATGCGGTCGGGGTCCACGCCCAAACTGGCCGAGATATCGCCGGCCGCGGTCTCCGAGACGCTGATCACCAGATCGGCACCCGACACCGCGCGCGGCACCAGCGCGTTGAGTACCTGACGGGCTCGCCTCGGCAGCCACTGCGGGTCGTGCATGAAGCTCGCGTCGTGAACGATCACCGCGGTTGGGCAGCCCGGCCGTGGGGGAATGACGTAGTTGAAGACCCCGATGTCCGCGGAGCTCTCGTGGAGCGCGCGCGGGGCATCCCTCAGCAGTCGGCGGGCTCCGTCTGCGTGGACTGGCCACGTCGGGATCTCTCCGAGCACCTCCGTGGCCGCGGGGTGAGACACCATCGCCTCGACGTTCTGCCCATGTGCGGCGGTCTCGAGCATGGCTGCGCAAAGGGAGGCGGTGTATCGCGCGTTGCCGGCATCTCCCGCGGTCGGCTGGCCGACCATGTGGCAGTCGAGGACGACCTTCACGCGATGGCCTCTCGGTACGCGTCCTCGGTCAGCGAGGCCGCGGACTCCCAGGACAGGCGAGAGCGAACGTCTTCCCAGCCCGCGCGGCCACGCTTCGCCAGTTGGGGACGGTCGGCCAAGGCGCTGCCGAGCGCGGACGCGATCCCGTCCGGTGTGGAGTCGGCGAGCACCAGGGCGCTTGGGCCCGCGACCTCGAGCAGCGATGAGTTCTCGGCGACCATGACGGGGCAACCGTGGGCCAGAGCTTCAGCGATAGGCAAACCGAAACCCTCGTAGTGAGACGGGAAGACCAGGAGCGTCGCGCGCCGATAAAGCTCGCGAAGCTCCTGGGCGCTGACAAATCCGAGTAGGTCGCATTCCGGCCCTACGGCAGCTCGCACCTGGTGCTCCTGGGAGCCGCCCAAACCCGCAAGCACCAGTCGGCACGGCGGAGGATCGTGGGGCGCGGCGGCGGCGTAACGACGGTGACCGGCGATGAGCTCCAGTACGTGCTTCCTTGGCTCGAATTCGCCAACGTGCAGCAGGATGGGATCGCGCTGCCGCGGGGGGTCGGGATCGGCTTCGACCCCGATTGGCGCGACCCGAATCCGGTTGCGCTCGACGCCGTAGAGCTCGACCAGGTCATCAGCAGTCGACTGAGAGGTCGTCATGACAACGTCGGCGCGGGCCACAGAGCGGCGCGCGAAAAGGCGTGCATAGGCGCGAAAGAACGCCGGGTAGCTCTCGGGAACTCGCTCCCACGCGACGTCTTGCACGGTTACGACGGTTCGGGACGGCGACCACCAGGGCAGCCAGTTGACCGGCGCGTGAATCACCTTCGCGCGGCGGCGCCACGCCACGGTCGGCACGCCGATGTGCAACCAGGCAAGGTCGATCGCGAGGTTGGCCAGCCTGGTGAGCCGGTTGCGCCGAGGCAGCCCCGGTGGGCCGTAGGCGAAGTGCACCCGTTCGGCCGACGGCCGAGACTCGAGCGCCGTTCGAAGCCCCCGGATGTACGTGGCTACGCCGGTGGTGCGGCGTCGAGCCAGCCGGGCGTCGACGACAACTCGTGGCAGCCCCTCAGACAGCTGCGAGGTGCTCCTGAGTCGCGTCATAGACCGCTTGGGTCGATTGCGCCGTTGCCCGCCAGGAGAACGCCTGTGCGCGTACGCGACCGCTCGCGCCCATCGAATCACGGAGTGCCGAAGTCTCGGCGATCTCATCGATCCGGATGGTCCACGGCGCGGGATCGTCGGGTGAAAGGTAGATCGCGGCGTCGGCTCCGACCTCGCGAAGCGCAGGGGTGTCAGAGGCGATCACCGGTGTGCCCACACTCATGGCCTCGAGTACGGGGAGCCCAAAGCCCTCCTTCTTCGATGGCACCAGAACCGCGGCGGCGTCGCGCCGAAGCGCGGCGAGGCTGCCGGGTGTCACGTGGCCACGCCAGTCGATGCGGCCCGCGGATCCCGCCTTCCGGGCTCGGCGCTGCAGTCGAGCGAGCCGGCGCTTCGACCATGCACCAACCATGACCAGCCGTACGCCGGTCCGAACCGTTGCCATCGCGTCAATCAGCAAGGCGGCGTTCTTGTGGGGCTCGAGGCCCCCGGCGAACAAGACATACGGCGCAGGTGGCGTGGCGCCCTCCGCTGCGACGCCCGGTGGACACGCCAGCGGGACAACATGAATGCGTGTGGGATCGAAGTCGAGCAGCCGGGTGGCGTCGCCGGCGGTTTCACGAGAGATGGCGATGATGGCATCCGCCGAGGCCACCCGTTCCAGGAAACGGCGGTACGCGCGCCGTTCCGGGGTCCTGCCCGCTCCCCCGAGATATTCGTTCCAGTAAAGCGCCGGAATGAGGTCGTAGAGCGTGACCACCACTCCGCGACCCTTCGGTATGAGCGCGGGCTGGGTCGCGTGAAAAAGCGTCTGCTCACGACGTCGCACGAGCCGCTCGCCGACCGAGCGAGGCCACGGGTCGGGAACGCGATACCCGCGCCACTGGGGCCAGCGCACTTCGCGCCGGGCAAAGCCAGGAATCTCCTCCTGCTCGCGCCGCACCAAGACAGTGGGCCGCGCGTCAGGCTCGAGCTCGGCAAAGCCCGCCAACAAGCCGCCCACGGCCGCGCCGATCCCTCGTAGCGCGTGAGCCGTGGAAAGCGGCGTCGCGTCGAGCAGTACACCCTCGGACATCGCGGGCCAGGCTACTCCTTACCCTTAGCCCCGCGCGGGGCTAAGGGCCGAACTCGCCCGCGGGGGTGCTAGGGGTCGTGGCGGGAAGAATCGACACGTTGGGCCGTTGGGATCGCGCAGGGGCGGCCCGGGTCGTGGCGTGTGCCGGAGTCGTCGCGGCGCTCGGCGCGGGTTTCACGTCAGGCCTGGGTCTTCTCGGCGTCGAAGGCTTCGGTGCCGGCCGGACGGGAGGTGCGGGCACCGCCGTTGAGGTAATCGAGGCCTGCGCGGCGGCGATGAGCACCTCCGACGGCCAAGCCGATGCGATCGAACCGAACTCCACGGGCCGATCGCCGCCCGGCTCAGTGGATGCGGGAAGTGCGTCAGCGGCGATCGGCACAACCGCGAGACCCGCGACCGCCAGTGCCACGGCACCGCCACCGACCCGCGCCAGACCCGCCGCCGGAGCCTCGAGCATCGTGGTGAGCAGCTGGCCCGCGCGGGCCATGCCCGCTCCCGTCAAGCGCTCCCAGTAGGCGATGACCAGACCTGGATCCGGAGCGGCAAGGCTCCCGCTCGCGCCGGTGATGACGGCGAGCGGAACCAGGCCGGCGAGGGTCTCGGTGGTGGTGAGGCGCTGCCGGATGGACGCCCGGCATCCCGCGCAGACCCTCACATGGCGACCGATGCGGCGCACCTCGCTGTCCGGTGCCGAACGGGCGACGACTCGCTCGAGGGCCGGCCTCAACTCCCTGCAGGCCGCGCCACTTTCGAGCTTGTCTTCCCACGCGTGCAACCGGCTGCGCCCCCGTGTGATGGACCGCTCGATTTGGCGGTGGCTGAAGCCGGTCATCTCGGCGATCTGCTCGTAGCTCAGGCCCGCGCTTTTAAGCATGAGGCAGGTCCGTTGCGGCTCGCTCAGGCTGCCGAGGGCGTCCTGGACACCGCGGTAGCGCTCACGCCATTCGGCGTTGTGTTCCAGCGACTGGCCATTCGCCATGTCGTCCGCGATACCGGCGGCGTCCTCGGAGCGTCCAAGACCGAGTCTGGTGCGCTCCTTGGCTACGGCGATGGCCTCATTGCGCACCACCGAATAGAGCCAGGCCAGGAACCTCGCGGGCTCCGTTACCGGAGCTTTCGTGAGCGCGATTTCCATCGCTCGCTGGTAGGCGTCCTCGGCGTCGTCGAGGCAGTGCACATAGCGCCGCGCGTACCTGATCAGCACGGTGGCGCGTCCCATGACGAGGCAGACCGCGCGTCGGCGGTCTTCATCGGTCGGTGTACGTGGGTTTGTGGTCATCCGTGACGCTCAAGACGTTGGCGACCGGCAGCGTGATTGCGCATGGGGATGCGCGCCCTCCCCGGAAGTACGGTGTTGTCCCCCTAGAGGCTCAGGCGGCGACGTTTCCCCCCACGAAACGGGCGACAACCGTGCAATGTGCCGCAAACTGCACGCGACCTTGCGCCAGTGAGAGCCCGGGGTAGGGTGCTCGGCGTGCCCGCCCATCGCCATGTCTCGCGCTTTCGGATCGTCATGGCCGAGGTCGATGCCGCGCAGATCCATTTCACGGCGATGTATCGGTGGATGGACCGAGGTTTCAGTACCTGGCTTGCTGAGGTCGGCTACCCCTTCACGCGACTGTTGGAGGAGGGTCCGGGAGTACCGATCGTGGAAAGCCGGGCGCGATTTCTGGAGCGGGTCCAGCTGGACGACGAGGTCGAGCTCACCACGACCGTAGGCGGTATCGGCCGTACGTCGTTTCGTAGCCGTCATCGCTTCCATCGGGACGGAAAGCTCGCCGTTGACGGCGAGCTCGTTCACGTGTGTGTCAATCGCGAAACCCGGACGCCACTCGTCGTGCCCGACTGGATCCGGAGGGCCGCGGTGGCGCGCGGCGAGGACCCCGCCGACGCCGATCTGCCCGCGGTCGACTAGGCATCGACAGGTGTGCCGACCGCGGTAGCGCCCCGTTGGCACATTCGGTTCAGGCGCTCACTGTGCCGCGCGCCTTTTGTGGTGAGCATGCCGGCATGACCAATCACGGCAGATCATCAGAACCTCACTTCCGGCTCTGGCTCGTCGACGGCCGCCTGGCGATCGCGGAGCGCCCGGGTGGCGGCGGCCGATCGCACCGGCGCGCCCGGCGGATCGGCGAGCAGGCGTGGTGGCGGGAGCAGGGCATCACGGACATCGTCTCGGGCCTCACCAGTCGTCACGGGTTCCTCGACTACGCGCTGGATGGTTTCGGAGTCCATTGGTTCGCCATTTCGGACGAGGAGGGCGCCGGTGAGGCAGCGGGCGCTCTTGTGCAGCGTGTTGAGGCGCTGCTGGCGGATGACCGGGTCGTTCTCGTTCATATCGACCGGAAGAACGGCTGGCTGGCCGGACTCGACGCCATTCTGCGACTGGGGCTGGGTCTTGCGGGGAGCCGCGACGAAGCTCTCCTGCAGGTGGCCCGCGACGGATTGCCACTCGACGAGGTCGCTGAAACACTCGTGAAGCAGTACACGGATGCCTCAATGGGTGTAAAACTCGCCTAAGTCAGAGCTACGGTGCATGTCAACGGATCACCCGTATGGCCGGGCTGTAGTAGAGACGCAGGCAGCGGCTTCGGTCACTCAGTGAAACCATGGCCTGCGTTCGAGGTTTAACCCGCTGGTGCAGCGCTCGACAGGATCAATAGCGCCCGCAGCCGATGCTGCGGAGCTCGCGCGCGATGTGCGCGCTTCTCCCGTGCTGCGAGGGCCTGCCGGCAACGCCCTCATGCGTCGGGCGCTGTCGGTGACGATTCTGCTGCTGATCGACCTGACGGCGGTCTTTCTCGGGATCTACGCGGCCCTGGCGGTCAAGCTGGCGGTGCAGGGGGAATCGGTCGACGCGTCGGTGATCTGGGCGTCGGAGCGCAAGGCGTTGCCTCTCGCGGCTCTCGCCCTGGTGCTCGTGTTCGCCAAGAACCGCCTCTATGCCCCTCGCGATCAGCGGGGTGGCTCCGCGCGTGTACTGAGCGCGACGGCGATCGCCACGATCGCGGTTTTCGTCCTGGTGCTGGTCGCGGGTTGGCGCTTCGACACCTACTACATTTTCTACGCGTCCTGGTTCGCCATCAGCGTGGGCGTGCTCGCCCTGCGCGCGAGCTACGACAGCGTCACCGGCTTCCTGCTCGAGGCGGTCGACTTCCGTCGCCGTGCCCTCGTGGTCGGTCCCGGCGGGCTCGCCGATCGTGTCACCGAAGCCCTCACCGGCAGCGACGTCCGGCGCGGCGTGCCGTACCAAGTGGTTGGACGGCATGAGTTGGCGCCTGGAGTGGGCAGGGAGGCCCCCAGGGGCGCTGCCGCATCGCTGCGTCAGGCACTGGACCCGGCCCGAGTGGACGAGGTCATCCTGGCCGGCTCCAGCGATGAAGGGGCAACCGTGCTGGAACTCTTGGAGGTCTGTCGAGTTCGCGGCATCCCGGTGCGCCTCGCGCCAACCCCGGTTCAGCTGCTTTCGCACTCTGTCCAAGCCGTCGCGGCGCCAGGCCTGCCACTGTTCGAGTTGCGCCCGCCGGTTCTGACGACATGGTCTTTCGTGGCCAAGCGCGCATTCGATCTCGTTGTTGCGACCCTGCTGCTTATCGTGTTCGCCCCGGTCATCGGGATCGCTGCTCTCGCAATCTGGTTGGAGGATCGCGGGCCGGTGATTCACCGCAGTCAGCGTGCCGGCCTGAAGGAGCGCACGTTCCCGTGCCTGAAGCTCAGGACGATGGGGATCGGCGCGGAGGCGCAGCAGGACGCACTGGAGTCGGCCAACGAGGCTGACGGCGCGCTGTTCAAGATCCGGGAGGACCCGCGTATCACGCGCGTTGGAGCCTTTCTGCGGCGCTACTCGATCGATGAGCTGCCGCAGTTGGTCAACGTGTTGCGCGGAGAGATGTCGCTGGTCGGGCCCCGGCCGTTGCCGCTCCGGGACTATGAGCGACTCAGCGAGCTGCACCAGAAGCGCTACATGGTGCTGCCCGGACTGACGGGCCTCTGGCAGGTCAGCGGGCGCTCGAATCTCTCCTTCGACGACCTCATCCGACTCGACTTCTTCTACATCGATTCGTGGTCCATCTGGTTGGACCTGACGATCCTCGCGCGAACGGTGCCCATCGTGCTGTTCCGCAAGGGCGCCTATTGAGCCGCTCCCCGGATCCGGACGAGCTGCTCGCTCGCCTACGAGACGGCGCGCCAGAGGCCCCGCTCGCACCACTGCGCCTGGGGACCTCTCCTGCATCTACGCGCCCGGGCGTGCTCGGGCGTCTTACGGACGCCGCCCGTCGGCGGGTGCTGGCTCTCGTCGCGCCCGCACTCGGAGACCTGCTGGTTCAGCTTGAGCGCGACCGACACCGCCAGCGGGCCGAGCTCGCCGATCTGAATCTGCGTGTCGAGCAGCTGGAGCGCCTCGACACACGCGACGACTAAGTCACGCGATGCGCGTTCTGTTCGTGGTTCAGCGCTACGGCGCGGAGGTCGCCGGCGGCGCTGAGGCGCTCTGCCGAGATACCGCCCAAGCTCTCGCAGCTCGTGGTCACGACCTCTCGGTCCTGACCACAACCGCTCGTGACCACCCCCAGTGGGACGCCATCTA
>CAMYIK010000108.1 GCA_947258365.1 uncultured Thermoleophilia bacterium
GCACAAAACGAACAGCAAAGGTTGGAGGTCTGTGATGTCGCCGAGGCCCACGAGTTCCGCAAAGGAGCAGTTCGACGAGAAACGGGTAAAGGACGCGATGCACGTTGGCCTCGTCTCTTGTTCCAGCGACACTCCGTTGGAGGAAGTCGCATACGTCATGGTCCGTCAGGGCATCCACTGTGTCCTCGTGGCCCCGTCGGACGAGGAAGCGGAAACCGGCCGCTGGCGGGTGGTCTCCGACCTTGACCTGATCGCCGCAGCGGAATCACCGTGGTCGACCGCGGGGCGCATCTCGGCGACGCCGACGATCACGGTCAGTGAGTCCGACCGGGTGTCACGAGCCGCGACCCTGATGAGTGAATATCAATCCGCCCACTTGATTGTCGTCAACGCCCACGCAAAACCGGTTGGCGTGATCTCGACGCTCGACGTAGCCGCAGCGATGAGCGCCAGCCATGCGCCGAGCGCCATGAGCTAGACGCCTTCCACCGTTGGTGCGACCGTGGCTGCCGCTGCGGACAAACCGGCGGTGGGATGCGGGCGCATGCGGATGGGGAAGTCGGGCACAGGCTGGACGATTTGCGACGGCAAGGCCAGTTACCCGAATCAAGGAGGGTTCACATGGATGTGCACGACGTCACGGTCAAGGTCTTAGCCCTCGAGGAGGAGACTCGGGCGCTCAAACTCGAAGTCGAGAAACTGCGAGAGGATCTCCGGGCTCTCGAGCACCAAGTGCGAGTCGAGGCGGTGTGATGAGTCCATCGGAGGCGCCCCAGCAAGAGGAGTCCCGCGCCCCGATTGCCGCGTTCGAACATGTTGCCGTGTGCGTGGACTATTCCGATGCCGCTCATGACGCCATCGCGTTGGGCAAGGCCCTCGCCGGTACCCAAGGCCGGATCACCCTCTTGCATGCAACCGAGGTGACCTCCCAGCTCGGCTGGGTCAAGATGATCGCGATTCCCGACCTCGAGTGGGAACCCATCGGTAAGGACCTGCTCGAGCGGCTCTCGAAGGAAGTTCCCGATGCTGAGGCCGTGTTGCTGCGGGGCCATCCGAGCACGTCGGTCGTTCGGTGGGTCGAGCAAGAGCATCCCGACATCGTCGTTTGCGCGGCTCATCACGGAGTCGCCTCACGGACCCTTCTCGGCAGCGTCAGCTCCTATCTGGCCTACCACCTCCCATGTGCGGTGGCCATCGCCCGTGCAGGCATCGCGCGCCCGACGCGTTTCACGCACATCGGCGCCTGTATCGATGTCGACGAGCGCGCGGATCTGGTGCTCGACATGGCTGAGCGCATTGCGAACGCGCATCTGGCTCGAGTGAGTGCTGTCCACGTCATGCAGGACCTTCAGACCTACGCGCTCCACGGCTGGACGCCGGATCCCCTGGCGTGGCGCCGCGAGTGGGAAGAGATGCTCTCGGAGCTCGTTGGTAACCGTCGCTGCTCGGAAGTACTGATCGACGCGAAGTTCGCCGGTTCCGCCGTGATCGATTGGGCCACCGAAGCAGAGGTGGATCTGCTTGTCGCCGCCGCCCACCGCCGTGGTCTCGAGCGGTGGTTCCTCGGGGGCTTTGCTTCCCACCTTGCCCACCACGCTCTCTGTGACTTGGTCATCGGTCGCTAGGTCGTATGGATCCGCGACCATCCGTGGTGATCCACGGAAGCGGTGCGGGGAAGAGCCGATGCCGCGCCATAGGCGAGACGGCAATCTGTGAGTACGAGAAGACGCCACACAGGAGGCAGGCATGGTGAAGCTATTCGTGGTCGTCGGGCTGATGATCGGCCTCGCCCTCATCGGTGCCACTTACCTAATCGACTTGCTCACCCGTCAGACGGATGAGGTCGTGAATTCACGATGATACGGTGGCCGCCGGAGACGGCGTCGTCGAGGAAGAGGATCTCGAGACCCTTCCGGCAGCCGTTGGTCGGTACCTGAAGGCGGCCGGCGTGGTCGGCGGGCCGATTCCGGACGAGATGACGATTTTCGAGAGTGGAAGGCTGAGAGGTACGTGGGGGCCCGGCCCGGTCGCCCGAAAGCCACAGAGTGGTGGGTTTTGGCGAAAGCGGTTGCACAACCAGAACGAGGAGTTCCGGCGCGGCTGCGCAAGATCGGGAGATCGTCCGCGATGCCCCTGGCGAAGCGCGCGGCGCGCAACTACATCGCCGGCGACACACTCGCCGACGCCCAGCGCGTGCAGGCAAGTCTCGCCGTGCGCGAGCTGCAGGCCACGATCGGCTTCTGGGACGCTGATCACGACACCGCGCGCGAGGTGGCCGATCAGTATCTGGCCGGCCTCGAGGCGTTGGCGGGAGATGACCAGACCACCTATCTCTCGATGAAGCTCCCGGCCCTTGACTTCTCGGCGGAGCTCTTGGACGAGGTTGCCGAGCGAGCGCGGGCAAAGAAACGGCGAATTCACCTCGATGCGCTCGCGCCCGAGACCGTCGATCGCACGCGCGCGGCGGTGGACGCGCTACTGGCGAGGATGCCTGATGTGGACATCGGCTGCACGCTGCCCGGTCGTTGGCGGCGCAGCCCGAACGACGCCCATTGGGCAAGCGATCACGGCCGGTGCGTGCGGGTGGTCAAGGGGGAGTGGCCAGACCCCCGAGAGCCGCAGCGGAACCCGAGGGCGGGCTTCTTGGAGGTAATCGACGCGCTTGCTGGACGCGCCCGCGGCGTGGGAGGGGCCACGCACGCCGTGGCGCTGGGGGGGGCGGCGATCCGTCGACTCCCGGCTGCAGGGACCCCCTGCAGCCTGGAGCTTCTCTACGGCCTGCCCATGAGGGAGTCGATCCGGCACGCACGCGAGCTGGGGATTGATGTACGGGTCTACGTGCCGTACGGAGAGGCCTACATGCCGTACGCGCTATCGCAGATCCGTCGACGGCCGCGCACGCTCTTGTGGCTACTCAACGATCTCGTCGCCGGGTCCCTCCGGCGGCGAGCGACGCCTGACGCATGACCTGGGGTCGGCTCTTTCGCCGTGGGCGATGATTGTCGGTGACTATCGCCGGCGGGCCGGCGGGGTACTCGTACCCAGCCGTGCCAGGGCGGTCTGGCTTCTGGAGTTGGGTGCCTTCGGCTACTTCGAGGCAGAGGTAACCGGGGTCCGGTTGCGCCAGCAGGCCCCGGTGTCCACGGGCTGATTCACGGAGGGCCGTGCGGCTTACCCGCAGGCTCCCGTCGGCCCCATTTGGCACTTCTCGTCGCCAATCACGGATGCCGGCGCTGAGACAGGCAGTCACCGTGAGGCATGCCAATTCCGCGATCCAAGGTGGCCAACATGAAGCGGGAACTCAAAACCGGGCCAAGCATCGGGGATCTCGACGACACTCCGGTTCGCTACTCGATGACCGAGGGCGTGGTGACTCTAGAGCCGAGTGCGAGCGTCGCTGAGGTTGCACGGGTCATGGCGACCGAGAAGATCCACTCCGTCATCGTGTCCAAGCCGCTCAAGCGCGGCCAAGACCCGCGAGGGTCGTGGGGGGTGATCTCCGACCTCGACCTCCTGGCCGCTGCCACGACTCCTGAAGCCACAGCAGGCGAGCTGGCCGCAAGCCCGTCACTGACGGTCTCACCGGACGAGAACCTCGGACGGGTCGCCCGCCTGATGCGTGACTATCAGGCGAGCCACGTGCTCGTCGTGGGCTTCGACGGCGTGCCGCTCGGCGTGGTGTCGACGCTCGATATCGCCCGAACGCTTGCGAAGCGTCTCGTGGGGCCGGACGTCAAACCACTTGTGAAACGTGAGGCGCAAGGGTGACGAGCGAGCCGTACCCGGACATCGTCTGCTGCGTCGATCGCAGCGAGGCGTCCCGGGTTGTCGAGATGCGGGCCGTCGCCCTCGCCCGGTCGCTTCGCGCGCGCCTTCGCATGTTGCACGTCATGCGGCCTCCCCTCTCCTTTTCCGGAGGAGTAACGAGTCGCTCGAAGCCCGTCGCCACGCTCGAAGGAGAGTTGCGGGGCGAGGCTGCAGCCTGGCTGCTGAAACACGCGGGTGTCGAATACGGGGCGGAACTCGCGCTATTGGAGGCGGCATTCCCCGGCGAGGCCATCTGTGACTGGGCCGTGCGACATCCCGTCTCGGTCATCGTCGCCGGGCGAAGCGAAAAGGGCCATCCCCGAGCGCTCGGGAGTACGGCCACCTATCTGAGCATGCATGCCCCGTGCGACGTACTGCTGGTCGATACGCGGTATGGCGCAAAAGATCACGCGCCGTGAAAGGGAGAGCCTCCGAAGCGGCCGTAGGCGATGACGCTCCGGCCGAGGCTCTTCCTCCATCCTCGTGGGATTCCCCACCGTTCGCGACCGAGACCCACATCTCGATCCTGGTGTTCGTGGGGGATCGGGCGTTCAAGCTCCACAAGCCGGTTCGCACTGCGTTCCTCGACCACAGCACCCGGGCCAAGCGGCAGCGGGCCTGTCATGAGGAAGTGGAGCTCAACCGGCGTTTCGCGCCGGACGTCTATCTCGGCGTGATCGATCTGGTTGGCCAGGACGGGAGGGCCTACGACCACATGATCGTGATGCGCCGTATGCCGTCAGAGCGCCGGCTTTCGAAGATCCTCGACTACCCGACGGCGCGCGGCTGTCTTCGGGCGGTCGCGCGTCAGGTCTGCGCGGCGCACGGCGAGCAGCTGCCTGAGCGTCGTCAAGGGTGGGGGGACTGGCGACAGGTGCGTCAGCTCTGGCAGGACGGCGTCACTCAAATGGCGCCTTTCGCGGACGTGATCGTCCCACGCCAGGAGCTGGTCTCGGTGGCGCGTCTGGCGCGACGCTACCTGTCGGGGCGTAGAGCGCTCTTTCGCGCCCGCGTGGACGACGGCTGGGTTCGTGAAGGTCACGGAGACCTGCTTGCCGATGACATCTTCTGTCTTCCCGAAGGGCCGAGAATCCTCGATTGCCTGGCGTTCGACAAGGCGCTCCGCGTCGCGGACACCCTTTCTGACGCGGCCTTCCTGGCGATGGACGTGGAGTCGTACGGTCATGCCGAACTCGCCGACGGCTTCCTGGAGGCGTATGCCAGCGAAAGCGGCGACCGCTTTCCGTTGAGCCTTGCTCACCACTACCTGGCCTACCGCGCTTTCGTGCGCGCCAAGATCGCGTGTCTTGCGGCCCAGCAAGGGCGTGCCGAGAAGGCCGCAGGGGCGCGTCAGCTCCTCGCCCTGACCGAGGACCATCTGCGTCAAGCCCAAGTGCGCATGATCCTGGTCGGGGGCGTTCCGGGCACCGGAAAATCGACGCTGTCGAATGGACTGGCCGAGGATGGCGGGTTGGCGGTCGTTCGCTCCGATGTCACTCGGAAGGCGCTCGCCGGACTGGAACCGACGACCTCGGCGGCGGCGGCCTATGGGGAGGGTCTCTACGACTCCAAGGTCACCGATCTCGTCTATTCGGACATGCTCTCCACGGCGAGCCGGCTGATGTCGATGGGGCATTCGGTGATCCTGGACGCGTCATGGTCTGATGCGCGGCAGAGGTCCCGAGCCCGCGCGGCGGCGGCTTCCTTGTCGGCCGACGTGTCCGAGATCCGCTGCGACGTGCCGGTCGAGATCGCTCGCGAGCGTGTCACCGATCGCCGGCGTACCGGCTCTGACGCGTCGGACGCCACCCTCGCGATCGCTGCTCGGATGCACCGGGAGTTCGAGTCCTGGCCCGAGGCGACGTCCGTCTCTACTTGTGGTTCAGTCGAGGAGTCCCTGGCGGTGGCAGCCGCGAAGCTCGACATGGCGCTGCCGGCGGCGAGATTGGGAAGTAGTGGCGCGGAGGTCTCCGCTCCCGTGCTCTAGGCGCTGACCAGCACGGCCTGGGTGATCAGCATGGCGGCGCACGCCGCCCCAACAACCGGCGCAACCTTCGGGGTGGACAGTTGTTTCCGGGCGTCAGGGATCAGTTCCGCCACCGACATCCAGACCATGGCGCCCGCGGCGAAGCCGAGCCCGAGAGGCAGCGCCGGCGCCAGGGCGTCGACGAGCAGAAAGGCAGGCACGGCCATCAGCGGTTGAGGCAGGCTCGAGACAATGCTCCAACCCGCCGCGGTCGCGACGCTTACCCCGCGCGGGATCAGCACGAGCGAAATCGCGAGGCCCTCTGGGACGTTGTGAAGGGCGATGGCGGCGGTCGTGGTCACACCAAGCGCTTCACCGCCGCCATAGGAGACCCCAACGCCCACACCCTCCGCGACCGAGTGCGCAGTCATCACCGCGACGATGAGCAACGCCTTGCGGGCGCCTTCGCCGGTGAGCACTCCGAAGTGAACGTCGTCTCCGTGCGGCATTCGCTGCCGGACGATTGCGACGAAGCCCGCTCCGGCGATCGCTCCGGCGATTGTGCGCCAAAGGCTCCAGCCAACCCCTTCGATGACGAGGCTGATACTGGCGCCGATCATGACCCCTGCCGCCGCCGCGTTTGCCGCGCCCAACCAACTTCGAGAAAACCGCCGGACCGCCAAGAACGGCAGCGCACCGAGGCCTGTTGCGAGCGCCGTCAGTGTCGCCCCGACGGCAACCAATAGGAGCGTCGAGGGCAGGGTCAGTCGTTATGCAGCCGTGGCAGGCACTGCTTCTCAAGCCACGCCTGCCATTCGTCGAGCCCACGTTGGTCGGCCGCCGCGGCCACACCGAAGACTTCGACTCGTGGTGCCACGGCCTTGATCATCTCGCGGGCGGCCGCGAGGTCGAAGTGATCGGGCGCGACATCGAGTTTGGAGATGACGACCGCCTCGACATCGACGAAGTCACCGGGGTCGAGGCCGGCGACGTCGCCCGCTGCCACGACGAATACCCGGAGGCTCTCTCCGAGTTCGTCGTGCGGCACGTCCGGGCGATCTCGGTCTTCGAAGAAGACGACGTCCACCGGGCCGAGGCCCCCGATCACCTGGGGAAGTACCGACCGATAGTGCGCGCGTTCATCGAACACCACCGGTTGTCCTTCGCGCTGCCGCCGATCTGGCTCTTGGTCCGTCGGCCGACATGCCTCGATGACGCCGCTTTGCCAATGGCGCAAACGAGGAATGGTTCGCATGATCAGAGTCGTCTTGCCTGAACTCGCGCCTCCGAAGAAGCGGACCACGAGCGGTGTGTGATGGTGCCGCTCCCCATATCCCCGAGCCATCGCCGTATCCAGCACCCGCTTGAGATCAGTGCGAGTAACCACTCCGACGGGCTCCGACCCCTCCCACGCCAGCACGATCTCTTGATCGCCCAGAAGCTGGTCGACCGCCTTCTGGGCCGGCTCGCTCGCGTCGACGCGGCCGACCTTCTCGGCCGAGATCAGCACCGTTGGCCCCTCGTCGGTCGCGAGCCAGAGGCCGACGACTTCCTGGCCGTCCACGAGCGGTAGGTGGTGGATATGGGCGGCCTCGGCAAGCGCCGCGACCTCCTCGGCGGTTGCGTCGGGACTGGCGGTCAGGGGGACGCGGGTCATGACATCTGAGACCCTCACGAGGCCCTCCTAAATTTCGCGGTGCGATCCTTCCCGCGGAGTCTCGGATTTAGTTGCCTTGGTTGCGTCCGGGCCGACTGCGTCGTGAGGGGCAGTCGGGCCGCTAGCGACCTGCGGTAAATCCGCAGTGCGGCGACCGTAGGTCAGTCGGTAGACGACGAGGCCGGCCCCGACGATGGCCGCGGCACGCAACGCGTCCCACGGGGCGCCGGTCGCCAGTTGATGTGCCACCAGGGTCGCGCAGGCGGCGACTCCGAGCCAGGGCGCCCACGCGGGGGCGCGGAAGTGGTCGTGTCGCACGGCATCGCCTCTGAGTCGAATCGCACTCGCGTTCATGAGGATCAAGACGGACAGCAGCAACAGAACGGTGGTTCTCGCGAGCCCGCCGAGATCCCCCGAGACCGCGAGAGCAAAGGCCGCCGCGCCGGTGACGATTACCGCGAGCCACGGTGTCGAGCGCCGCGGAGCGACGGCTCGAAGCTGCGGAGGCATGATCCCGCGTTCGGCCATGCCATAGAGAAGACGCGATCCCATGACGAGATTGGCAAGAGCGGTATTTGCGACAGCGATGAGCGCGATGGCGGCGAATCCGGCTCCGGAGAGCTCGAGTGGGCTGTCGTCCACCACCAGGAGCAAGGGGCCGCTCGAGTCGGCGAGTCGATCCGGAGCTACGGCGGCCGTGGCCAGATAGACCACCGCGACGTAGAGCGTCGCCGTGACGGCCAGACCGCCGAAGAGGGCGAGCGGATACGAGATCCGCGGGCGTTGGACCTCCTCGGACATGTTGGCGACGTCTTCGAAGCCGAGAAACGAGAAGAAAGCGATCGCCGCGCCGCCAAGCAGCGCGAGTGGGACGAATGCATCACCGTCGCCGAACTCCAGTGGTCGGGAGAGGTCTCCGTCCCCCGATCCGAGCAGTGCCACCGCGGCGACGATGACCAGGATCAATCCGCCGACCTCAACGACGGTCATCACCAGGTTCATCCGCAGCGACGCGAGTACGCCCCAATAGTTGATCGCGCTGAGAAGCAGGAGGAATCCGGCGGCCGCGAGCGTTGCGTTGACGGTTACGAGCTCCGTGAGGTAGTCACCGCCAAACGCTCGAGCGGCGGTAGCGGCAGAGGTGAGCCCGGACGCAAGTACGGCAA
The DNA here is from genome assembly GCA_947258365.1 of uncultured Thermoleophilia bacterium. Lineage (GTDB taxonomy): Bacteria > Actinomycetota > Thermoleophilia > Miltoncostaeales > Miltoncostaeaceae > CAMYIK01. Next base: position 8,597 of record CAMYIK010000108.1, read on the forward strand.
GGCCCACGGCAAAGCTCAGCGTCGGACGCCTGAAGGCCCGTTCCACATAGATGGTCACCCCCGCGGCGCCCGGGTACTTGGTTACGAGTTCGCAGAGTGAAAGCGCGGAGACCCCCGCGACGCCGAATGCGACCACGAACGCCAGCCAGGCTCCGCCGCCCATCTCGCCGGCTACCTC
>CAMYIK010000109.1 GCA_947258365.1 uncultured Thermoleophilia bacterium
TATCTAATCCTGTTTGCTCCCCACGCTTTCGCGTCTCAGCGTCAGTACCGTTCCAGACATCTGCCTTCGCCATTGGTGTTCTTCCTAATATCTGCGCATTTCACCGCTACACTAGGAATTCCGATGTCCTCTCCCGGACTCTAGCCAGGCAGTATCCAATGCAGGCCTAGGGTTGAGCCCTAGGATTTCACATCAGACTTACCAAGCCGCCTACACGCGCTTTACGCCCAATGATTCCGGACAACGCTTGCCCCCTACGTATTACCGCGGCTGCTGGCACGTAGTTAGCCGGGGCTTCTTCTGTGGGTACCGTCACCCCATGGGCTATTAACCCTGGAAGCTTCGTCCCCACTGAAAGCGGTTTACAACCCGAAGGCCGTCTTCCCGCACGCGGCGTTGCTGCGTCAGGCTTTCGCCCATTGCGCAAGATTCCCCACTGCTGCCTCCCGTAGGAGTCTGGGCCGTGTCTCAGTCCCAGTGTGGCTGATCGTCCTCTCAGACCAGCTAAGCATCGTCGCCTTGGTGAGCCGTTACCTCACCAACTAGCTAATGCTGCGCGGGCCCATCCCAGAGCGGAGGCCGAAGCTACCATTTGCCGACCTGACCTAAGTCAGGGCGGATCATGCGGTATTAGCTTGGGTTTCCCCAAGTTGTCCCGCTCTCCGGGGCAGGTTGCCCACGTGTTACTCACCCGTTCGCCACTTTACTAACACCCGAAGGTGCGTTCTCGTTAGACTTGCATGTGTTAAGCACGCCGCCAGCGTTCGTCCTGAGCCAGGATCAAACTCTCCGTGACAAATAATTGTCCGGTCACCGAAGTGACCGAGAGCTTGTTCATGGCAGCTATCACCACTTCATTGTCGAAGTGGCCAAAGCGGCCCAACCTCAAACGGCGCAGCTCACGCTGGACCGTTGAGGCGACGGGGCCTCATCATCAAACCTGACCATCCTTGACAGCCGGACGGAATGTCCGGCGTCGGATGTGCGCTGCTCAGTTTTCAAGGATCGCGCCGCTCGATGCGGCTCCTTCTCAAGGATGAGAACGAATGTCTCGGAAGTAAGGGACAACCACGTGGACGCATGAAACGCGCCTCAAACCGCGAAAGCCCGGACTCCGTGACACTCGAAAGTCCCTGACTGAGAAGGTACTGGCCCTTGGCAGTGCCAAGGGCGCAACGTCGATGAACAATAGGGGTGGGCCAGGACAGAAGCAAGCCTGCCGGGCGCACTTTTCACGAACCGCTTAGGCGATGCGCGCGAAGCGGCGCTTGCCCGCCTTGAGAACCTTGCCGCGCAGCTCAGACGACGGCAGATCGATGGCCGAGATCCGCTCACCGTCGAGGCTCACCGCTCCGTCTCCGATCAGCCGCCGCGCCTGGCTCCGTGAGCCCACCCCGAGCTCGTCGGCCAGCAGCGCAGGTAGATGCACGTCGCCGTCGGGGACGGAGATCTCTGGCATCTCCTCCGGCGCCTCTCGTTCACGGAAGACACGATTGAAATGAGCCTCGGCAGCATCCCCGGCGCCTGGCCCGTGAAAGCGATCGGCCACCAGGCGCCCCAAAGCACGCTTCTGCTCTGCGGGGTGCCCCGAAGGAGCGGGCTCTGATGGAAAGAGGAGCTCGTAGAAGACGCCGATTGCCTCATCCGGGACGCGCATGATCTTCCCGAACTGCTCCTCGGGAGGCTCTGACACCCCGATGTAGTTGCCGGTCGACTTGCTCATGCGCTTCACGCCGTCGGTCCCGGGAAGGATCGGCATGGTGAGCGCGCACTGCGATTCCATGCCGTAGCGCGACTGGATCACGCGACCGAGCATCAGATTGAACAGTTGGTCCGTGCCTCCCAGCTCGATATCCGACTCGATCGCCACGGAGTCGTACGCCTGCATCAGCGGGTACAGCAGCTCCAGGACCGAGATCGGTGTGTCTGAAGCGATCCGCTCGCCGAAGTCGTTGCGCTGAAGCAGCTGGTTGACCGTGGCCGACGCGGCGAGCCTGAACAGCGGCTCCAGCCCCATCTCGGCGAACCACTCGCCGTTTCGGCGTACCTCGGTCCGCTCACGGTCGAGGATCGTGAAGGCCTGCTCCTGATAGGTCGTTGCGTTGGCCTCGATCTCGTCCGCTGTCAGCATCGGTCTTGTCGCGCTGCGCCCGGACGGGTCGCCCACCCGCGCGGTCCAGTCTCCGATGATCAGCACCGCAGTGTGGCCCGCGTCCTGGAACTCGCGCAACTTACCGAGCGCGACCGTGTGCCCCAGATGGATGTCAGGCGCCGTCGGATCCACACCGAGCTTTACGCGCAGTGGTCGATCAAGAGCGAGCTTCTTCTCGAAGTCGTCTGCCGGCAGACAGTCGACGGCACGTGCGGAGAGGTTCATGGGGCCTTCGGTCGGATCGGTCGAGAAAGGTAGCGGGAATCGGTCCGGCCATATCGCCAGGGCTGACCGACTGCCACGGATATACCGATCCTGACGCCGACAGCCACCTGCTCTTGGCCAGTTCGCGGTGTTACGCGCAGGTCCTTGCCGATTGATGCACCGTTGAGTTCGCTGGTGATGCCAAGCGCCTGCGTAAGGCGGCCGGGGCCTGCCGCGAGCTCGCGGTCACCGCGACCACCACGGCGCTCGCGCATCTGCTCGATGCCATGACGCGGCTCGAGCGCGCGAATCAACACGGCAGCACCGTAGCCCTCGCGATCGCATACGAGATTCATGCACCAGTGAATGCCATAGGACCGGTAGACATACACGCGACCGGCAGGCCCGAACATCACGTCCGTACGGTCGGTACGTCCCTTGTAGCTATGTGAGGCCGCATCGGTCTGGTCATAGGCCTCAACCTCGACGATGGGGCCACCAACGCCACGATAGGTCAGCTCGCACCCAATGAGAGCCGGCGCAACCTCGTGCACGGAGCGATCAAAGAAGTCGGCGCCGAGGTGGGCTACCACTCGTTCAGCTGAGCCCTCGCCGCGGCCAGCTCGGACTGGACTCTGACGCGGGCCGTGCCGCCCACCACATCCTTCGCCTCAACCGAAGCTTCCGCGTCCAAGGACGGCAACGTGATCTCGACCAGGTCCGCGGCCTCGAGCTCGGTCGGGCCGGCCTCCGCCAACCCCACACCGGCTGCTTCACACGCACGCACCAGCGCTCCTACCGCTTCGTGCGCTTTCCGGAAAGGCCATCCCTCGCGTACCAAATGGTCGGCCAGATCAATCGCCGCGAGAAAACCGCCTTCACACGCCGCGCGGCATACCTCAGGCTGGAACTGCGCCGTGGCGACCATGCCGGTCATCGCGGGCACGAGCAGGTCCACCGTGTCAGCCGCGTCAAACAGGAACGTCTTGTCTTCTTGAAGATCCTTGTTGTACGCGAGGGGAAGGCCCGACATCACTCCGACCAGTCCGGCGTAGTCCGCCGCGAGACGTGCGGCCTTGGCGCGCGCAAGCTCCGCCGCGTCGGGATTCTTCTTCTGCGGCAGCATCGAGGACCCGGAGGCGAACGCGTCATCGACCTCGACGAAGCCGACCTCTTCTGAGGCCCACCAGACGAACTCGGCACCCAATCGCGAAAGATGCACACCGAGCTGAGTGGCGAAGTGCAGATAGGCGGCAAGCTGGTCGCGTCCCCCAACTGCCTCCATGGAGTTGACCGAGGGTCCCGTGAACCCGAGCTCTGCCGCCGTCATCTCGCGATCGATCGGGAAACCGACTCCCGCCAAGGCTCCGGAGCCGAGCGGTGACTGGTCGCTTGCCCGCCGTACCGCGTCGATCCTCACCCGGTCGCGCTCGAGCATGCGTACATAGGCCAGCAGGTGATGTGCCAGCCGCACCGGCTGAGCCCTCTGCAGGTGGGTATAGCCGGGAATGAGCGTGTCCAGGTTCCGCTCTGCCTGATCCAGCAAGGCGCCAACGAGTGCACCGAGCTGGACGCGCTGATCATCGATCTTCTCGCGCAGGTACAGCAGCGTGTCGGTGATCACCTGGTCGTTCCGGCTACGGGCGGTGTGGAGACGTCGCCCCGCGTCCCCGGCGATCTCGGTCAGGCGTCGTTCCACCGCCGTGTGGATGTCCTCGTCACCGGGGGCGAACGAAAACTCCCCGCTCTCCAGCTCCGCCGCGACCTGGTCGAGACCGCCGAGGATGGCGGCACCATCCTCGGCCGAGATGATTCCCTGCGACGCCAGCATCCTCGCGTGGGCGCGAGAGCCTTGGATGTCGTGACGCCACAGCCGCCGATCGACCGCCAGCGACGCGTTGAGACGATCGAAGGCCTCGGCGGGCCCCGCATCGAAGCGCCCGCCCCAGAGCCGGGCGCTATCGCTCACCGCCCCGCCACCTCGTCATCGATGGCCTGAGCGAGCGACGTGCACACGGTGTCCACCTGCGCCTCGGTCATCTCGGCGAAGAATGGAAGCGAGAGCGTCGAGGCGCTGATGCGCTCGGTGATAGGCAGTTCTCCGGCCGCGTGCCCAAAGTCCTCGACATAGAAGGGCTGCAGGTGGATCGACGGCAGGTACGGCTTCGCCGCGATCCCCATGTTCTCGAGCCGAGCCATGACGGAGTTGCGGTCGATGCCCTCGTTCACCCGAGGCGCGAAGACGAACCAGGACCGCCGTTGTGGCCCCTCATACATCGGCATGACACCGTCGATCTCGGCCACACGTTCCTGATACCAACCGGCGGCTCGGGCGCGGCCGGCCTGGAGATCGTCGAAGCGTTCCAACTGGGCGACGCCGATCGCGCTGTGCACATCTGACAACCGGTAGTTGAAGCCCAGCCGCGAGTGCTGAAGCCACTGCCCGTCATCTGAGCGCCCCTGATTGGCGTACGACCGCAGACGATTCGCGAGATCGTCGTCGTCGGTGAGGATGATCCCGCCCTCGGCGGTGGTCATCTGCTTGTTGGCGTAGAAACCGAACGTCGCGGGGTGGCCGAAGCTCCCGAGTTTCTTCCCGTCGTAGTCGGCGTCGATCGCCTGGCAGGCGTCTTCGATGATGGCCAAATCGTGCTTGCGCGCGATCTCGATCAGCGTCGGCACCTCCGCCGGGTAGCCGAAGATGTCGACGATGATCAGCGCCTTGGTCCGCGGCGTGATCGCGGCCTCGACCGCGGCGGGATCCATGTTGAACGTGTTCTCGTCGACCTCCGCGAACACCGGCTTCGCGCCGGGATACAGAGCGACGTTCGCCGACGCGACGAACGAGAACGATGAGGTGATCACCTCATCGTTCTCGCCCAAGTCGAGATCGTGCACGCACAGATGGAGCGCCCCCGTACCCGAGGAGGTCGCGACCGCGTGCTTTACGCCGATCCGCTCCGCCCACCCTTCCTCAAAGCGCTGCACCATCGGACCGAGCGACAGGCGCCCCGAGCGCAACACCTGCTCAACCAGCTCCACTTCCCGATCTCCAAGCACCGGCTTGGCGAGCGGAATCGCCTCTCCAGTACTCACGCGGTTGTCGCCGCGCCGGAGCGAGAGTGGCGGCGAACGCCATGCTCCAGGCTGTCCACCAGGGCCTCCCAAGAGGCCTCGATCACATTTTCGCTCACTCCCACAGACCCCCACGTGCCTTCACCATCGCCGGACTCGATCAGCACACGCGTGGTCGCGTCGGTGCCGCGGTCCGCGTCCAGAATGCGCACCTTGAAGTTGACCAGATCGATCTGGTCAAGCGCAGGGACACGTTCGACGAGAGCGCGGCGTAGGGCGTTGTCGAGTGCGTTCACGGGGCCGTTTCCTTCGCCGGTGGAGACGATCCGCTCACCGGCGTGCACTAGCTTGATGGTGGCTTCGGTCGACACGGTGTCGCCGCCGTTGCGCTCGGTGATGACGCGATAACTCTCGAGTTCGAAGAGCGGCTCATAGATACCGATCTCCCGCTCGATCAGAAGCTCGAACGACGCGTCTGCGACTTCGAACTGGTAGCCGTTGTGCTCCAGCTCCTTCACCCGGCCGAGGATCTCCTGGATCTTTTCCGGCTCGGCTTCGAGGTCCACGCCGGCATCTCGGGCGCGAGACAGAATCGTGCCCTTCCCCGAGAGCTCACTGACCACCATGTTGCGCCCGTTGCCGACGAGCTGCGGGTCGATATGCTCGTACGCGCGCGGGTGGGCCAGCATTCCCGCGACATGCATGCCGCCCTTGTGCGCGAAGGCGTTGTGACCGACGTAGGGCGCCCAGTGATCCGGCGGCAGGTTCGCGGTCTCCGCGACGAAGTGGCTGAGCGACGTGAGCTGCTCGAGTCGCCCGCCCAGGACCTCGTGCCCCATCTTCAGCGCCAAAGAGGGCGCGATCGAGATGAGGTTCGCGTTGCCACAGCGCTCGCCATAGCCGTTGATCGTCCCCTGGACCATCCGAGCGCCCTCTTCCACGGCGGCCAACGACGTCGCCACGGCGCACTCAGAGTCATTGTGAGTGTGGATGCCAAGCTTGGCGTTGGGCAAAGCCGCGGCGACTTCTCGGATGATGCGTGCGACCTCCGTGGGAAGCGTGGCGCCGTTGGTATCGCAGGGGGTGACCCACTCCGCGCCGGCCTCGTGGGCCGCCTTGAGGCACTGGGTCGCGTACTCGGGATGCTCCCGATAGGCATCGAAGAAATGCTCGGCGTCATAGACGACCTCTTTGCCCTCGGCTACGAGGAAGGAGACCGTGTCGCCGATCATCCGGAGGTTCTCCTCGCGATCAACCCGGATCACCTTCTCGATGTGGAGATCCCAGGTCTTCCCGACGACGGTGATGACGGGCGCGAAGATGTCCGCCATGCCGCGCAGGGCGGGATCTTGGTCGGCGCTGACACCGCGGCGGCGAGTCATCCCGAAGGCGGCGACCTTGGACTCGCCGAGTTTCTCCCGCTCCAGCTGTTCGAAGAACTCCGCGTGCTTCGGGTTGCTCGACGGGAAGCCGGCCTCGATGTACTCGAGACCCGCCTCAGCAAGACGGAGAGCGATGGCGATCTGCTCACCTACGCTCAAGCTCATGCCCTCGCGCTGCAGGCCGTCACGCAGCGTCGTGTCGTAGAGGTAGATATGTGCCATCGGTTCACCCCCTGGGTGGTCGCAAGCACTCGACTCTAACAGCGCCCCAGACTGAGCATTCCGGGGATCTGGACCTAAGGGTTTACGTAGTCCAGCCACTCCTCCGAACGGCTGTCCTTACCGACGATCGCGTTGAAGAAGCGCTCTTGTAGACGCGTGGTGATCGGGCCGCGCGGTCCGATCTCGTGATCGTCGACGGATCGCACCGGGCAGACCTCAGCGGCGGTACCCGAGACGAACACCTCATCAGCCACGTAGAGGTCGGCACGCGGGATCTCGGCCTCGAAGAGGTTCTCCCCGGTGCCGTCGGCAACGAAACCCGCGTCGTTCAGGAGCAGCGCCTCCTGATAACCCGAGTGGTGACTCTCGATCTTGGCGAGGATGGAGTTCAGGTACTGCCCGCCCGCCTTGGCCGTCGCGGGAACCGTGTTGGGGCCGATACGCCGCCAACTTGAGATCTTGGCGCTGATCCCTTCGGTCAGGCTCTCCTCGCCGAGGTACGCCCCCCACTCCCACACGGCGATGGCGACATCGACTCGGGCGTCGAGTGGAAAGAGCCCCATCGTGCCGTAGCCACGGAACGCGATCGGGCGGATGTAGCAGGACTTCAGACCGTTGACCCTGATGAGCTCATGCACCGCGTCGCGAAGCTGCTCCCGGTCGTATGGAAGGGGCATGTAGTACATCTGCGCCGACCGCTCGAGTCGGGCCAGATGGTCATCAAGGCGAAACACGGCCGGGCCGCGGTCCGTCTCGTACGCACGGATGCCCTCAAAAACACTCGTGCCGTAGTGCAGTGCGTGCGAGAGCACGTGAACGGTCGCGTCGGGCCAATCGACCAGCTCGCCGTTCATCCAGATCTTTTCGGCTTCCTGCATGTCCTTCTCGTCTCCGCCGGCGGGGCCGGCCTAGATTATCTGCGGCCGATCACGACGTGCCGAGCTCGGCCATCACTCGCTCGGCCATCTCCGCGGTACTGAGCTCCCCGCCGAGGTCGCGTGTCCGCGCCCCCGCGTCGAGCACGCGCGCGACAGCCCCCTCGAGCTGCTCGGCCGACTCGCTGGACTCGAGCGAGTAGCGCAGCATCATGGCGGCGGAGAGGATCGCCGCCAAGGGGTTGGCCACACCCTGACCGGCGATGTCAGGCGCTGAGCCATGAATCGGTTCGTACAGTCCCACCCCGCTCTCCCCAAGGCTCGCCGAGGGCAGCATTCCCAGCGACCCGGAGAGCATCGAGGCCTCATCGCTGAGGATGTCGCCAAACATGTTCTCGGTGACGAGCACGTCGAAGTCCGCAGGGCGACTCAATAGGTGCATCGCCATCGCGTCGACCAAGACGTGGTCGAGTTCGACGTCGGGGTACTCGGAGGACAGTTCGATGACGACCTCACGCCAGAGGCGCGAGGACTCCAGCACGTTCGCCTTATCGACGGACGTGAGCCGTCCGCGTCTCACCTGGGCGGCCTCGAAGCCGCGACGGGCAACACGGCGGATCTCCTCGCGGGAGTACCTCATGGTGTCGTAGGCCGAGTCCCCCTCCCGCGCGGACTCTCCGAAGTAGAGCCCTCCCGTCAGCTGACGCACGACCAACAGGTCCGTACCGGCAAGCCGCTCACGGCGGAGTGGGCTGGAGTCATAAAGTGCCTCGGGCGGCTTGACCGGGCGCAGGTTCGCG
>CAMYIK010000110.1 GCA_947258365.1 uncultured Thermoleophilia bacterium
TACCGGCGTCTGGATGGAATCCTTGACGATCCCGCTTCGCACCGTCTGTCCGCGATACGAAAGTGGCTTCGCGCGCCCACGGCGCACTGCCAGGATGTGCCTAGCCATCGGCCGCGCGCGCGGCCTGGGTGGCCTGAGCCAGCCAGTCGGTGTGACGTGGATTCACCGAGGCGGCGACGTAGCGATGCGTGGTCACGTCGAGTGGGTACCTTTCGATCGGTCCGCTGCCGGGCGTACTGACGGTCGCTCCACACTCCCTGGCGATGAGCTGCCCCGCGGCGATGTCAACCGATCGCGCGCCGCCGAGGCCCACCATTCCGTCGGCCCATCCCGCCGCCACCGTGCACAGCGAAAGTGCGAGCGCCCCGATCATCCGGAGGCGAAGCACCCCCTCCAGAGCGACGGCCGCGGCCGCCATACGGTGTGGGTAGGCCCCCTCCACGGCAACCATGCGCAGGTCGCTGCCGTTGTCTACTCGCGGCATCGGCACACCGTTGAGCCAGGCACCTCGGTCCCGCTCGGCGGTGAACTCGTTGCCCGTTCCGTAATCGTGAACGAATCCGATGTGGACATCGCCCATCTCGGGGCCGTCCGCGACCGCGACGGAGGTCGCGAAGTACGGCACGCCCCGTTTGGCGTTGAGGCTGCCGTCGATCGGGTCCACGACGACGAGGGGATTCCCCCCGCCCTCCAATTCGGCCCGGCCAACCTCCTCGCTGACGAGGGTGAGTCCGCCGAGCTCCTTCGCCGCCGCCTCGATTTGGGCGATGAGGAGGTCCTCGGCGATCTGATCGATCACCACGGTCCGGTCGCCGCCGGCACCGCTTCCTACTACCTCGGCGCGCTCCACCGGTGGCATCGACGCCGTTCGGGCCGTGATTTCCGCGCAGGCCGCGCGAAGACGCTCGAACCACGCAGCAGCAGACGGGCTCGGCGCCTGCTCCTTAGCCATCGCCGAGTGCGTGGAAGGCGATCCCCGTGAGCAGTTTCGGAAAGAAGTAGGTCGACTTCTGCGGCATCGTCTCGCCTGCGTCGGCAACCGCCGCTACCGCGTCCTTCGGCATGGAGCGCATGATCACAGCAGCCGCGGCATCTCCCGAGCGCACCTGGCCCCACGCGTCCTCGGCATCCTTGGTGTAGCTCAGCAGCCCGTCGTGAGCGAGCTTGGCCTGATCCGCGTTGAAGCCGGGAATCAGGATCTCGCGCTCCAGCACTCGCACATCGAGTCGTTCCGCGGGGGAGTTCCCCGACACGGGTGGGCAACACAGCACGCCGGCACTGTCTTCGGTCACAAGCCCAAGCGCCGGCTGGTCCGCGGGTGAGGCCTCGAGCAACTGCAGCAGCTCGTCGAGGTCTCGCGCGGGCTGAATGCTGAACCGCGACTGCTCGAGCCCCGGGGTCCACTGCTTCAAGATGCGGTGAGTCGGCAAGACCAGCAGGCCAGGATCGTGCAGAGAGGTTAGGCCCATCATCACGCGGTCATAGGGCATCGGCTGCTCGGGGCCGCCGTTGGAGCGCTGCTCCTCGCGGTAGGCCAGTGCGGTCTCGTAACGGTGGTGGCCATCGGCGATCAGTACCCAGCGCTCGGCCATGGCGGCGGTGACCGCCGCGGATGCGGCGCGGTCGGTGATCGGCCAGACACGATGAACCGTGCCATCGGCGTCGGTGAACTCTCCGCGCGGGGTCCGGGTGCCGCCTGCCGCGCTCCACACCTCGCCCGCCTCGTCCGGGTAGAGCGAGAACACCGGCGAGAGGTTCGTCTGAACCGCTCGGGTCAGTCGCAGGCGATCTTCCTTGGGGCCGGCATGGGTCCGCTCGTGCGGGCGAACGACGCGCGTTTCGTACGGCTCCAGGCCGACGGCGGCGACGATCGTGTTACGTGTGTGCTCGCTGCCATCGTCGAGATGAAAGGTCTGCGTCCACCCGATCATGATCGGGGCGTCAGCCTGCGCGATGATTCCGGCGGCCCGCCAATCAGCGATCAGTCCGGAGACCTCTTCGTAGGCCACCTGAGGCAGGATCAAGCGGACGGCATTGTGCTCCGACGCCGCGAGATAGGCCTCGCGCTGTTCGGGACTGATGACGTCATAGGGGGGCGAGACCAGCTCGCCGAGGGGCCCCGCGACGGTCTGGTCATACTGCAGGGCGCGAAACGGATGAACCTCAGCCACGACCGCTGAGGCTACCACCGCCAGCCGTTCAGCGACCTACGATGAGCACGTATGTTGGCGGAGCTCACCGAGGAGCAAAACGAGGCGGTCGTGCACCCGCGCGGGCACCTGCTCGTGCTCGCCGGCGCAGGGTCAGGAAAGACCAACGTGCTGAGTCGCCGCCTTGCCTGGCTCGTCGGAGAACAGAACGTCTCGCCGGGAGAAATCACCGCCCTCACCTATACGCGAGCCGCGGCCGAAGAGCTGCGACGACGGGCGGAGGGCCTGATCGGCGACGTTCACGAGACCCTCCGAGTGGGCACTTTCCATTCGTTCGCCGGGGAGCTTCTGCGGGGCCTTGACGAAGAGGAGGCGGTTGAGCAGGTCGGGGAAGAGGAACGGCGGATGATGCTGCTCGAGCACCTGCCGGAGCTGCGTCTCATCTCTCACGATCTGCGCGGAACCGGTGCTACGCGAGTCGTTGCCGATTTCATTCGTCTCATCGACAGATGTCGCGATGAACTCGTTGATCCCGAATCGTATCTCAAGTGGGCAGAGGCCGCCGCGGAGGCCGCGCGCAGCCGCCAAGAAAGGGTGGCGGCGCTGCGTCAGATCGAGTTCGCCCGGGCTTTCGAGGCTCACGATCGTTTGCTGAAGGAGAGCGGGAAGGCGGACTTCGGCAAGGCGATCGAGAACGCCCTGGACCGGCTCAGCGCCGACGAGTCCTCGCGCCTGAGGTTGGCGGAACGCTCCCGGCACATCGTGGTCGATGAGTTTCAGGACGTGAACTTCGCGCTCTCGAAGGTGCTGAGCCTGCTGGGGCGCACCGCCGAGTCATTCGTGGCGGTAGGAGACGACGACCAGGCGATCTACCGCTTCCGCGGCGCGTCAACTCAAAACCTCCGGCACTTCCGAGAGGATTTCCCCGACCACAAAGAGATCAAGCTCACGCGGAACTTCCGCTCGCACCAACGCATCCTCGACGCCGCAACCGCGGTCGTCGAGGAGATCGAAGATCGTGTGGACAAGACGATCGTCGCCGGCTCCGACGTGGAAGGGCCGGATCCGCATTTCTGGGTAGCGCAGACACCAGAAGCACAAGCCAACGCCGTAGTGAGCGAGATCGCTCGACTCACTGAGGAAGAGGACGTGCCGCTTCACGAGCAGGCCATCGTGATGCGCGCGGTTCGCACCGAGTCCGGCGTTTTGACCGACGCCCTCGATGCGGCGGGCATCCCGTACCAGGTGCGTGGGGGTACGGGACTCTTCGAGCGGCGTGAGGCGCGGGAGGCCCTCGGCTGGCTGCGACTCCTGGTCGATCCGTTCGACGCGCAGGCCCACCTCCGGGTAGCGACCGACCCGGACCTCGGTCTTCCGTACGCCGCGGTCGTCGACCTCATCGCGGCCAGCAACGGCCCTTTTACCGAAGCGGTCGTGAGCCTGGCGCGCAGCAACGATCGAGAGGATGCGGCGGAGCTCATCGAGGGCCTCCTCGCGATTGCGGCGAACGAGCACCCACGGACCGCTGTTCGGGCGGTCCTGGATATGACCGGTCTTCGCCCGAGGGCAGCCGCGCTGGGAGGCGCAGAGGGCTCGGCCCGGCTCCAGGGGCTCGCCCAGCTCGAGCGCTTGGCTCTGGATTTGCTCGAGCGAGACGGTGAGCTCGATTTTTCGGGACTTGTAGCGCTGATGAGCGGTCTCGCCGAGCAGGGTGTTCGCTGGAGCGGCACCTCTGGTCCTCGAGAGGGCGTCCAGGTGACCACCATTCATTCCTCGAAGGGGCTTGAATTCGACGCCGTCTTCTTCATCGGTCTTACGCAGCGGAACCTGCCGGGTTTCGAGCGGAGTCGGCTGGAGATCCCCGACCAGCTCCTGCAAGAGGTCGTCCCTTCAGGAGATCTGGCGCACAACGCCGAGATGCGTCGCCTGGCCTATGTCGCCATGACCCGTGCGCGTAAGCATCTCTACTTGGTGCGGCCGGCAGAGAACGATCGAGGCTGGTCGCAGCGGCCGTCGCCGTTCTTCCGAGAGGCGCGGGTCGCGTTGGATGCCCAAGAGGTGCCGGTAGGCACGATTCCCGCACCCCCGCTGGAGGTCGTCGAGCAAGCCAAGAAGGACCTCGAGGATGCGATCGGAGTGGCGGTGTCCGCTCGCGGTGGCGCTCATGAGCGCGCACGCGCCGCGGCCTTCGAGGCCGCTCGGCGGCTGGTCGAGGTCAGGGTCGGGATAGGGGATGAGGCTCCGAAGGTCGCTCCTCCACCGATCGCTCCGGCGCCCGTCACGTCCATCGCGCTCACGCCGACCGCGCTGACGGACTACATCGGCTGCCCACTTCGGTACCGGTTCGGCAGAGTCGATCGCGTACCGGCGCCGGACGATGCGCAGCGCAAGGTCGGCACCGCGGTTCATGATGCCCTCGAGGAGCACTATGGCGATGGTGGGGGCGGCGACGGGACGCGCTTGGTCGATCGGATCGAAGCGCATCTTCGGGAAGCCGGAGTCGTAGAGACAGCCGCCGGTCAGCACGCGATGGACCGTGCCCGTCACGTGATTCCCCGGTACCACGAGGCGTATGGCGAGCCGGCCGACATCGTCGACACCGAGCTTGAACTCACGATGCCTCTTGGCGAGCATCAGCTCCGTATGAGGGTCGACCGCGTTGATGCCATCGGCGAGCGAGTAGTGAAGGTCGTCGACTACAAGACGGCAAGCCGTCCCACCCGCAAGCTGCATCCGGATGACACGCTGCCGCTCACGCTGTACGCCGTCGCCATCGGGCGCCAACGCGGTGGCGAGGTACAGGCCGCGTTTCACTACGTACTCGATCGCGACCCGGTCCTGAGCGTGATCGTCGATGGGCCGGAAGTCGACGACCAGCTACAAATCGCCCAGGGTGCGGCCGATGGCATCGCTGCTGAGGAGTTTGAAGCCACGCCTGGGTGGCACTGTCAGAACTGCGACTTCCAGATGATCTGTCCGGCGGTCGAGCGCTGATGGCAACTATCGAATCATTCACACCAGGCACCGCCATCGAGGGCATCTATGGCGTGCGGCGCGCCGATCGGAAGCTCTCGCGGAAGGGTCGCCCTTTTCTCGATGTGACTCTCGGCGACGCGACGGGGGCCATCCGGGGTGTCGTGCTGGATCAGCCCGACTTCTTCGCCGACCGGTTCTCCGTAGGAGACACGGTGCGCGTGACGGGTCGGGTCAGCGAGCGTGGTGGCAAGACGGAGCTCGTGATTGACCACATCAGCGTTACGACCGAGGGCCCGGAGGAGACGCCCGATCTCCTGCCGCGTAGCCACCGCGACCCTGATGAGCTCTATGGATTCGTGCTGCACCTGGCGGACGAGATCGCCGACCCGGGGCTACGCGCGTTCCTGGGGAGCTTCACCTCAGATGACGTCCTGGTGGAAGCCTGGAAGCAGGTGCCGTGCACGCGCGGAGGCCACCACGCCTACCGCGGCGGACTGATTGAGCACACGGTTGGTGTCGCCGCGCTGTGTCAGACTCTCTGTCAGTGGCACCCGCGACTGGACGCCGATCTTCTGGTGGCCGCGGCTTTGGTTCACGACATCGGCCATGCGCGCGCCTTCCGGGTTGGAGCGACCTTCGAGCTCACCGACGAAGGGTCCGCGCTCGGCCATCTGACCGTCGGCGACACGCTGATCAGCGAGCGTGCCGCAGCCTGCGGGCTCGACCCGGCCCGCGCGCTTGCGGTGCGCCATGTGGTGTCGTGGCACCACGGGCCGCCACCTGGCCGGTCCGCAGGCTCGGCGAGCCCGGAAGCTCTTGCCCTCCTGCGGGTGAACTCGCTGGAGGCGGGGGTAAAAGGCCGCCTCGAGGGCTCTAGCGGCCTCGCCGACTGATCAAACTGTACTGACGGGGCTTGCTCCGGCGAGAGCTCCCAACATATGAAGAGGGCGCTTTCGATGAACACCCGTCGTGATCATCTGCAGCGGCGTGCCTGCACGCCATCGGTTCACAATCTTTGGGGAGGAAGACAATGGTCACTGGCCGTCATCGGCACGCGAGCACCCTGCGCCGAGCTTTGCCGCTTGCAGCGGCGCTCACGCTGGGGTTTTCCGCAACCGCAGTAGCGGACATATCGGGCACGGTGACGACCCCAGACGGTGGTCCGATCTCCAGCGCCAAGGTCGAACTCAAGGACGCGACCGGCGCGGTCATCTCGACGGACTTCACCGACTCGCTGGGTAAGTACGAGTTCCCCACGACGACCGTCGACAACGGCCCCGGCCCGTACACACTGGCGGCAGAGGAGAGCGACGACTGCCGGGACTTTCGCGACACCGACCGTCTGAGGACCGCGCAGACAGGCCCGGTCAACGACGGCGCGATTCAGGACATCCAGCTCGACGTGCGGAGCATCTGCACGACCTTCTTTTCCAGCACGCTGCCCCGCTCGACGGCATTCGTGGATACCGAGAACCAAAAGGTCGTGGGAGCGCCCGGCACGTTTGCGTACCTCAGCCTCAACATCTCGTCGCGCGCTGAGGGCGTGGCCATCACGCTGCCCGACGGAACGCCCATCGGCGGACTTGTGCCCAACCAGACCCGCGTCTATCGCATGTTCCTCCCCAAGGGCGGCTATAGCGGGCCCTTTCAAGTCAGCTACACCGTCGAGGGTTCGGTGGTCAGTCACACGCTGGGGACCATCGAAAGCAAGCGGGTAAAGCGCTCCCCGGCCTTTCCGGGCAGCTTCGACTTGATCAACATCGTCGACATCTCCGGCAGCATGTCCGGCAACGATCGGGAAAAGCGGCGCGCCGACGCCATGGATCTCGTGTTGCGCCTCTCGAGCACCGGAGACTACGTCGGAGCCGTCGGTTTCGACAGCAAGCGGCGCAGCATCTTCAAGTTCCAGCGCATCACCCCCAGCAAGGTCGGTCGCCTCGCACGGGTCGCCCGCTCGCGCACGATCAATCGCGGCGGCACCGACTACGACGTCGCGTTTGACTACGCGTACGAGACCCTCGCCGCCAAGGGTGTGAACCAGAAGCGACCCAAGGCCGCGATCTTCCTCACCGACGGTGGCCACAACGGCACGTACGAGAACAGCCATCTGAAGTTCTCCTACAACGGCACAGGCCGCACGTGGCCGGTTTGCGTCGTTCAGCTCGGACGGTCTTTCCAATCGGGCGACGTTGCGCGCCTGAAGCGCATCGCTCGCGAGACGGGCGGCATCTACGTCAAGGCGCCAAACAACGCCAAGCTGACCGACGTCTACTTCCAGTGTCGTGGTACCAACGCCGGCGACAAGACCTTCGGGAAGAAGACATGGCGGGTCAAGAAGGGTCAGCAGCGCACCCTCACGCGCAAGCTCCCCAAGGGCCTGAAGCAGGCGACCTTCTTCGCCGGCTGGGGCGCGGGCACGTTCTCGGTGAACCTCATCGACCCGGCGGGTCGGACGATCACGCCGGCGAAGGCCAAGCGGATGAAGGCCGTGAGCTACCGCCGTGGCCGTACGTTCGCCTTCTACAACGTCACGAGGCCGAAGAAGGGCACGTGGCGTCTGAAGATCACCGCGCGGAAGGTCAAGCCAGGCACGACCGACACGCTCAGCACCACGCTGACAGGGGCCAGGAAGTAGCGATCGGAAGGGTGGCGCGCCACAGCGGCGCGCCACCCGGCTACTTGAGTGTCGCCCTCACGGGGTCGTTCGCCTTGAAGGCGGGGCACCGCAGGCGCTTGCCTCGGGCAGTCGGGGTGTACTTGCCGCTGAGGCGGCCAACCAGCTGCTCGGCGAGCGTGTGCACGCCATCCACGCGCGTGCTCTTCACCCGCAGCGTCAGCTTGAACCACCCCTTATAGGCGTTACGGAACTGCTTGTCGGTTTTCTGATCGGTGCACACCGCGGCGCGCGCCCCCTTCTTGCCTGTGATGCGAGCGGTATAGAGCCGCTTCTTCTTGTTGAAGTTCAGCGTGAACCACGGCACCCCAGGGATCTTCACCCGGGTGCGACAGGCACCGCGCTTACAGCGCGGCGCGAAACGCCACGTCTGCGGAGTGGAGCCCCAAACGACCTGGTGCTTTCCGGTCAGGCGCGGCAACGGGTTGGCGCCTTGAACGGTGAAGGTCCTGGTCTCGGACCGGACCTCACCGACCCCAGGGCAATCCATGCTCACGTACCAGGAGTACGTCCGGTTGGGCTTGCTGTTGATGAACGTGAGCATGTTGGCGCCGTCCGGAGGTGCCCCGGTGACGGCCTGTCCGACGACAGGGATCGGACCAGAGATTTTCGGCACCGCGGTCAGCAGGTTGGTGGAGCACCCGGTCGCGTCGGCGTACCATCTCAGGGTGACGCTCGTCGATTTGCTCTTCGTCGGAATGACCGCTCCGTCGGCTGTTCCGCTCAAAGCGATAGAAGCGCCGTAAGCGTTAGACGCGCCCAGAGCAAGCGCAAAAGCGCTGATGGCGACGACGAGCACGGGATGAGGGCGTGGAGTCGGCAGAGTCAACTATGTCCGGGTTTGCG
>CAMYIK010000111.1 GCA_947258365.1 uncultured Thermoleophilia bacterium
GGCCCGCGCGCAGGTCGACCTCGACGGCTACCGCGGCGGTATCGAGACCCAGGAGGGTTGGGCTGAAAACGCGTGCCACCACGCCTGTGATGGTCTCGCCGAATCACGCCCCGGAATCACCTCGATCGTGCAGACTCCGTGCCGAGGCCTCAACGATGGGTGTCGCTAACGAGCCGTGCGAGGGCTGCCGTTCCGTCATCCGTGCGGGAGGATGTGACCGACCACGTACGCGTTCAGGAGATCCGAATGTCTGATGAGCTAGTCACGATCGGCGACTCCACCGAGATGTCCATGAGCTTCGCGCTCGAGCACCTCGAGCGGGTCATGCGTGCCATCCCCGAATTGTCGCTTGACGAAGTGGATCGCCTCGCCGCGCAGGCAGATGAGATGCGCTCCCGTCTGCAGGGCGTCGAGGACGCCGCCAAGTGGCACCGCTGGCGCCTCGACACGGCGGACCTGCGCCTTAGCGGCAGGCGCCTCTGAGCATGGCTTCTCCTCGCACCTACGAGCTGCTCGCCGGCCTCCCCGTCGCAATTGAGGGGTACACCCTCGGTCGCCTGGAGCAGCGCTACAGCGAGGAGTCCTCTCGGGTTTGCACCGTGATCACGCTGCACGGCGGCGGCCACGAGGGTATTGGTGAAGACGTCTGCTACGACGCTCTTGATCACGACCGGATGCAGGAACTCGGACCGGTCCAGCGACTCGACGGTGAGTGGAGTATCGACTCCTTTTCCAATCACCTCGAGACCCTTGAGCTGTTCCCCGAGCCGCCCGGCTGGGATGCCCACTACGACTACCGCCGGTGGGCGTTCGAGAGCGCCGCACTCGATCTCGCGCTCCGCCAGGCCGGCGCTCCCCTGGTGGACGTGCTGGAGCGCCCGGCATCGCCGCTGAACTTCGTCACGTCGAAGTCCCTCGGCAACCCGCCCGACGCGACGCCAGTGCATGAACTGATCGAGCGCGTGCCGGGAATCCGCTTCAAGCTCGACGCCGACCCGGAGTGGTCGGACGAGTTCATCGCCGACCTCGCGGGAACCGGCCGGGTCGACACGATCGATCTCAAGGGCCACTACGAGGGCTCAATCGTGGATCGCGGCGCCGATCCGGATCTTTACGCACGCGTCATCGATGCCTTCCCCGACGCATGGATCGAGGACCCCCGTCTCACTGACGAGACCCGGCCCATCATCGAGCCAATCTGGGATCGCGTGACCTGGGACTCGCCGTTGCACCGCGTGTCGGACATCACCTCCTTGGAGGTGAAACCAAGGTCGGTGAACGTCAAACCGTCCCGCTTCGGCCGCCTCGCGGAGCTCCTCGACGTGTACGACCACCTCCGCGATGACGACATCTCGGCATACGGCGGTGGACAAGCCGAGCTTGGACCGGGCCGCGGGCAGATCCAATACCTGGCGTCTGTCTTCCACCCGGACAGCTCCAACGACGTCGCGCCGAGCGTCTACAACCTGACCGAGTTTCCGGACGATCTTCCGGCTTCGCCACTGGCGCCGACCCTCAGCGAAATCGGCTTTCGCTGGGCGTCCGACGGCTAAGGGTCCTAGGTCAGGAAAACGAACGGGACCACGAGCGCGTTGTACCCGCCGTGGAGCAGGATCGCGCGGATCAATCCGAGCCGCACTCGGGCGTAGGCCAGCACGAAGCCGCCCACCAGCTGCGGGAGCGTCAGCAGGGGCATCACGGAGACCTCCACGAGGCCATATGACACCCAGGCCCAGTTGGCGACGTGTATGAGCCCGAAGACGATCGAGGTGCCGTAGACCACCCACCGGAAGTGCTCGCGCCAGATGGGGCCCATCTTGGGGAGCAGGCGCATGCTCAGCCCCGCTCCACCCGCGACCAGCATCAGGAGCGAATACACCACCAGGATCCCGCCCAACGAGAGGATCAGGCCAAGCGGCACCTCCGCGAGGCCGGCGAGGAACACGAGCCCCATGATGCCGCCGATCAGCGGCAGCGCCGGCTGATACTCCGCGAGCGGCAGCCGGAAGATGACCTCCTCGAACGGCGGCGCGATGAGCACGGCATAGAGGGCCAGAGCGATCAGCAGGACGGTCGACTCCTCGTCTTCGAGGAGGCTCTGGGGCGCGTCGATGGCCGTCTCGATCGGCAGCACGACAGCAAAACCGGCGACGATCGCGATGCTCGCAAACAGCGCGAGCAGAATCAGGAAGGTCCGCCACGGCCGTGGGTCGTAGGCTACACGCGGCGTGGGGTTCTTGAGGAAGCGCCAGAAGCCGGCGAGCACCGGGTCCCGTGGCACGGGATACGGCGGTGCGTGTTTGATTGCTCCTGCGGTCACGACGATCGGGGCCCTTCCGAGTCGATATCGGCACGATCAGAGACTCACGGGAGCGCTTCGGCCCGCGATTCTCAGTTCATGGACCATCGTGCCACGCTTGGAGCCGCAGGTGAGGTCGCCGCACGACGCCATCTGCAGCGCAGGGGGTGGGAAATCCTCGCCGCCAACCTCCGCGGTGGAGCGGAGATCGATCTGATCGCCCACCGCGATGGAGTCTTGATCGGATGCGAGGTCAAGAGCGCTCGCCGATCGCGCGGCCCCTACCCTGTCGTATCACCCCGGCAGCGATATCGGCTGATGCGTGCCGTGGAGGCGTTTGCGCGCCGCCATCCCGAGCTGGCGCGCCGACGGGTGCGCCTCGACCTCATACTCGTACGGCCCGGCCTTCTGGGCTGGCGCGTCCGTCAGATGCCCGGGGTGCTGGAGGACGCCGCCGCGGGGTCGAACAGCTGGAGCGACGGGTAGGCCACCGATCGAAACGAGCGGCGGTGAAGCGGGGTGAGGCCGTCTTCCCTGAGCGCAAGCTGATGGGCCGCCGTGGAGTATCCGACGTGCGCGTCAAAGCCGAACTGGGGATATGCGGTTGCGGCAGGACCGGTCATCAACCGGTCACGCGCGGTCTTGGCGACGATGGACGCGGCCGCGATGCAGGCGCTCTTGCGGTCGCCCCCGATCACACGCCGATGCGCCGGAGCATCGGCACCCAGAGCGAAACCGTCCACCAGCGATACCTCCGGCACGGGATCCAAGCGCGAGAGCGCGTCGCGCATCAGTCGGAGATTCGTGACGTGAAGGCCATCACGATCGATGGTCGCCGACGAGGCCGAGACGACCACCACCTGATCGGCGTAGAGCCAGAGCGCCTCCGCGAGAGCATCGCGCCGGGCCGCCGGCACCCGCTTGGAGTCATCCAGATCTCCCAGTGCCAAGCGCCCGCGACGGCTAAGGCGGCCCAGGTCGATCGCCACCGCGGCGGCCACCAATGGTCCGGCGAGGCAGCCTCGACCAGCTTCGTCCACTCCGGCAACTAAGCCGCGTGAAAGACCTCGATCGTGTGCGAAGAGCCGCCCGGCGGGGCGGCGACGCTTACGCCCGCTGCTTCTCGCGAACTCGGGCCTGCTTTCCAACCTTCTCACGCAGGTAGTAAAGCCGCGCGCGTCGGACGTCACCCTCGGTGACCAGCTCGACCTTCTCGATCTTCGGTGAGTGGAGCGGGAAACTCCGCTCGACGCCCACACCGAAGCTCTGCTTACGGACGGTGAACGAGGCCCGATTCACCTTGCCCTGGCGCTTAATCACGGTGCCTTCGAAGACCTGCACACGCTCGCGTGAGCCCTCGATGACTCGGAAGTGGACCCGCACCGTGTCTCCGGCACGAAACTCGGGGATGTCGTCGCGAACCTGGGCTGCTTCGTAGTCTTCGATGACTGACACGATGATTGTTCCTCTGACCGTACGAAAAGCGACGGGCAGCATACCACCCAGCCTCGGGGGAGGCGCCGGGTGGACTGAACCGGGGGATCTAGGCGGCGTGAACCTCGCGCCGTGTACCGGAAGCGCCCTGCCAGCCTGGGCCGCTGAGCGGTCCGCGAGCTACCTCGTCGCAGTCCGTCTCACCCGCGCGCTTGGAACCGAGTGCCGCGCACATGTGGACGGCTCGCGAGTAGCCGGCGTCTGACTCGTCGCGGAAGCAAAAGACAACCGGACCGGCACCGGACACGCGCCGGGGATCTTCTCCCACGACCATCATGGGTGCGTTGTGCGCGGGCAGGTGGTTGATCGTTGCGAAGGGGTCGTGGCCGCCCCCATCATCGATAGCAATGACGTCCCAGGAGGGGTTGCCGGGAAACTCACCCGCGGGGTTGGCGCACACGACGCGATGGCCCATACGGGCAAGGCGGGCGGCAAGCCCGTCTTTGCCCTCAGATCCGATGACCAACACCTCGATGTTCTGCACGTCATCCCCGTTCTTTGTGGCGGCGGCCGGTTCAGGTTCGCTCTCTCGTGCGATCCGTCGACTTCTAAGACGCCAGGGGTCGGCGGTTGTCGGAATCTATTTCGACGAAAAGTTGTAAGGCGTAGGTAATGACGCCTACGGCGCATCAGAGGGCGTCGGGGGCTCCTTGGACTGCTCGTCCCTCCAACGAGCGACGGCACCGTGATTTCCCGAGAGCAGAACATCGGGAACCGCCCATCCGCGGAACTCCGCCGGGCGGCTGAAGTGCAGGTGCTCCACTCGGCCACCAAGGGTCGGCGAGAACGACTCGTGCTCCAGGCTGTCCGCGTTTCCAAGAGCCCCGGGAATTCGGCGCACGACCGCGTCGATCACCGCCATCGCCGCCGTTTCGCCCCCCGCCAGCACGAAGCCACCGATCGACAATTCGTCCGAGGCGAGATGCTCGTGCACGCGGCCATCGAAGCCCTCGTACCTTCCGCACAGCAAAGTGAGCCGCTCGATGCCGGCGTACTCCCTCACGATCGCGTCCGAGAAGGTCCGACCGCGTGGCGTCAACACAACGACGTGCCGCTCGTCCTTCACGGCGTCGGCAGCGCAGCCATAGACGGCCTCCAGCGCGGACGCCACGACATCAACTCGCAGGACCATCCCCGCGCCACCGCCATAGGGCGAGTCGTCTACCTGACCGGCGGGCAGCGGGGTGTAGTCACGGAAGTTGAAGCAGCGCAGCTCGAGCTGCTCTCCGCCGGTCGCGTTGGCCAGATGGCGTGGCCGGCGCATCCAATCGAACCACTCGGGAAAGAGCGTGAAGACGTCGATCTGCATCAGCGGTTTCCGGGGAGCTCGACGGCCCGACCCTCGATCACGGTGATCCTGCGGGCGTCGAGGTCGACGTCGCGAACCGTCTCCTCGACGAGCGCGACCAACAGACGACCTTCGTCGGTCTCCACGACCAGCATGTCGTTTGCCGGCGCAGACTCAACGTCCACCACGGAGCCGATCCGGCGCTCGCCTTCAACGACGACGCAGCCGATCAGGTCGCGGACGTAGAACGTCTCCTCATCGACGGGCGGCAGCCGGTCGGCGGCTACTCGAATCGGTTCGCGACCGATCGCCAGCGCCGCCTCCCGGCTGTCCACCCCGGCGAATGTCAGGATCGGCCACTCCGCGGTGCCGGCGATACTGACGAGCTCCCGCTCGGTATCCCCGACCGCCACCCGCTCACCGGGACTCAGACTGCCGAGGGTCTCGCCGGTAGGGCGAGCCCGAACGGCTCCGCGCACGCCGTGAGGACGCGCGACGTGGCCGACCAGGACCGACTCGCCGTGGGTGATGCCGCTAGGCCTCTTCGATCTTGAGCCCGACCCGCCCGAGGTCGCGCTCGCGCGCCGCAGCGCGTACCAACTGCCGTAGCGACTCCGCGACACGGCCACCACGGCCGATCACGTAGCCCATGTCATCGTCGGCCACCTTCAGGGTGAACAGCAGCTCGCGATCGCTTTCGTGACTACTCACCGAGACCTCGTCAGGGGCGTCCACGAGCACCTTGGCGATGCCCGTGACCATCTCCTCGACGCGTTCTTCGTCGGACATCAGCTCTGAGCCGAGGCGATCTTGATGAGCTTCCTGACGGCAGGTGTCGGCTGCGCGCCCTTGCTGATCCACTCATTGGCCTTCTCGACGTCGATCTCGACGAACGACGGGTCAGGCTGAGGGTTGTAACGCCCGATGGTCTCGATGTTGCGGCCGTCGCGCGGCGAGCGCGAGTCGGCAACGACAACACGGTAGATCGGGTTCTTCTTGCTGCCCACACGGGCCAGTCGGATCTTTACCACGTTCGAGCTTTCTCCACGATTTTCCCTGTCTTTACAGGGGATTTTTAGGCTATCTGAGTTGGCGGGCGCAGTGGCGATTGCGCCAGGGCGCTCCCAGTGCGACCGGGATCGTACTGCGTTGGGCCATTGGCAGCATACGGCGCGTGCAGACGGACTGACTATTCTGGCCGCCCGCTCGGTTCGCGGGCCCCATCGCCAGGAGAACACGATGCTCACCGTGATCAAGCTGATGATCTCTGCTGCAATGATCTACACCGTCAGCGAAGTGGTCGTGAGGCACAGCAAGCCACTACTCGGCAGCATGATCGCCTCGCTTCCACTGGTGACCCTGATCACGTTCATCTGGATCTACTACGGCACGAGCGCCGGATCGGGGGACCAGACCGACAAGCTCGCGACTCATTCGGCCGGGGTGTTCTGGTTCGTGCTGCCGAGCCTGCCGATGTTCTTGGTCTTCCCCGCCCTGCTCAAGCGCGGGCTTGAGTTCTGGCCGAGCCTCGGAGTCTGCTGCGCGTTGACGATGGTGCTGTATGTCGGGATGACGCTGGCCCTGCGGCGAACGGGCGTCGCGTTCTAGCGCCGCTAATGAGGGCTCATTCCTGGTAGGGACGGCATTCCGCCCTTACCGAACTGCTTCATCATCTTCTTCATCTGCTTGAACTGAGAGAGGATCTGGTTGACCTCCTGAACACTGGCGCCGGCACCCGCAGCGATTCGTCGCCGCCTGCTGCCGTTGATGATGTCGGGTTTGCGACGCTCGTCCGGGGTCATGCTCTGAATGATGGCCTCGATGCGGTCCAGACGGCCGTCATCGACGTCCACATCCTTCAGCGCGCCACCGACGCCCGGGATCATGCCGAGCAGCGATGAGATCGGCCCCATCTTGCGCACCTGCTGCATCTGGGTCATGAAGTCCTCGAGGGTGAGCGAACCACCCTTGATCTTCTCCTCCATGCGCTTGGCCTCGGTGACGTCCACCGTGTCCTGAGCCTTCTCGATGAGGCTCATCACGTCGCCCATCCCCAGGATGCGCGATGCGATTCGCTCCGGGTGGAAGGGCTCGAGGGCATCGGTCTTCTCGCCGGTACCGACAAACAGGATCGGGACCTCGGTCACCGCCCTCACCGACAGCGCCGCGCCGCCACGGGCGTCGCCGTCGAGCTTGCTGAGGATGACTCCGGTCACGTCGACCGTCTTGGTAAAGGCCTCGGCCACGTCGACGGCGCTCTGGCCGGTCATTGCGTCGACGACCAACACGACGCTGGTCGGCTGGATCTCATCTCGGATGGCCTGAAGCTCGGCCATCATCTCCTCGTCGATGCTCAGGCGGCCGGCGGTATCCACGATCACGACGTCGCGGCCGGTTTCCTTCGCCCGTGCAATGCCCTCGCTAGCGATCGCGACGGGATCCTTGCCATCGCCGCGATACACCGGGACGTCGATCTGCTCGCCGAGTACCTCCAGTTGATCGGCGGCTGCGGGCCGATAGACGTCACAGGCAGTCAACAGCGGCGTGCGCCCCTGCCCTACGAGGTGTTTCGCGAGCTTGGCCGTACAGGTCGTCTTACCCGAGCCCTGGAGGCCGGCCATGAGAACGATGGTCGGTGGCTTGCTGGCCATCGGCAGGCGCGTATTCTCGCGCCCCATGAGCTCGGTCAACTCTTCGTTGACGATCTTGACGACCTGCTGGTCGGGGGTCAGTGACCCCATGACCTCTTCGCCTGTGGCGCGTTCCTTGATCGCCTTGGTCAAGCGCTTGACCACGAGCAGGTTGACGTCGGCCTCGAGCAACGAGAGCCGGATCGCGCGCATCGCCTGATCGATGTCGCGCTCGGTCAGCTTCCCCTTGCCTTGAAGGCCGGAGAAAGCGTCCTGGAGCTTCTGTGAGAGTGTGTCGAACACAGTGGTAGGCCGACCCAACGGTCAGCCCATCAAGTTTAGCGACGTCTAGGCGTCGTCGGCGCTGAAGATCGCCTCCGCGAACGCTTGGCCGTCGAATGGCTGCAGGTCCTCGAGCGTCTCGCCGGACCCGACGAGTTTCACGGGGATGCCGAGCTCACTCCGGATCGCCACCGCGATACCGCCACGGGCCGTGCCATCGATCTTGGTGAGCACCACTCCGTCGACATCCACCGCCTCACCGAACAACCGCGCCTGACTGAGGCCGTTTTGGCCGGTTGTGGCATCCAGGGTCAGCAGCACATGATGCGGCGCGCCATCCAAGGCCTTATCGAGCACGCCGGCGACCTTCTCCAGCTCACGCATCAGGTTCTTCTGAGTCTGAAGACGCCCCGCGGTATCCACGATCACCACGTCGGCGTCGCGAGACTTGGCGGCGACCACGGCGTCGTAGGCGACCGCCCCGGGGTCGGCACCTGGAGCCTGGCGTACGAGTTGCACTCCGGCGCGGTCGGTCCACACCGCGAGTTGATCGATTGCGGCTGCCCTGAACGTGTCGGCCGCGCCGACCACGACCTCCAATCCCAGGTCGGAG
>CAMYIK010000112.1 GCA_947258365.1 uncultured Thermoleophilia bacterium
TGGCCGATCGTCGAGCTGCCCGTTCGGGAGATGGTGTCCGTGGCGCGAGCTCTAGCGCCGATGACCGCTGGACTCGGGCTCGAGCAAGTCCTCCTACATTTCACCGCCGCAGAGGGCGACGAGTTGACCGAGAAAGCCATCGCCTTCTCGTATCAGCCCGGCACGGGGGCGACCGCCTCTTTGCTTCATGAGCCTCCGGGCAGGCTCGAGCCGGTCAACAAGTACTCACACAAAGTGCAATCGGCCCGGCGTCGTGGGACCGCCTACCCATACGAGTTGATCCCTCTGGTCTCCGGCAATGGTGGGACCTTCGTCGAACACGATCTGGACGAGAAGGGCCGACTCGTCGAGGTCGCGCGACTACCGGGTCAGAACACGGCCGGCATCATCGCCGGCGTCGCGACGACGCCGACCAAGACCTATCCCGAAGGCATCACACGAGTCGTGCTCTTCGGGGATCCCACGAAGTCGTTGGGCTCCGTCGCCGAACCCGAGTGCGCGCGCATCCTGGCGGCCATCGACTTGGCCGACCGACTCCAGTGCCCCGTCGAGTGGTACGCCCTTTCATCCGGCGCCAAGATCTCCCGCGATAGCGGCACGGAGAACATGGACTGGGTCGCGGCCGTCCTTCGTCGGTTGATCACGTTCACTCAGGATGGCGGCGAGGTCAACGTCGTCGTGGCCGGCATCAACGTTGGAGCACAGCCGTACTGGAACGCCGAGGCGACCATGCTCATGCATACGCGCGGGATCCTCATCATGACGCCGGACAGCGCCATGGTCTTGACGGGCAAGCAAGCGTTGGACTACTCAGGCGGCGTATCGGCTGAGGACAACTTCGGGATTGGCGGCTTTGACCGGATCATGGGCCCCAATGGGCAGGCCCAGTACTGGGCACCGAATCTGGCCGGGGCGAGTGAGCTGCTTATGGCTCACTATGCCTATACCTATATGTCCAAGGGGGAGCGGTTCCCACAGCGGGCAGCCTCAACCGATCCGCGCGATCGCAACGTCTGCGACTCGCCGCATTCCAGCCCTGGCTCGGACCTCGTTACCGTCGGGGACATCTTCTCTTCCGAGGCCAATCCGGAGCGGAAGAAGCCTTTCGATATCCGGGCGCTGATGACCGCGGTCGCCGACCAGGATCACGAGCCGCTGGAGCGTTGGACGCAGATGGCCGACGCCGACACCGCGGTGGTCATGGATGCGCGACTTGGTGGCTATGCCGTCGCCCTGCTCGGGATTGAGTCGTCGCCGATTCAGCGGCACGGCTTCCTGCCCGCGGATGGCCCCGACCAGTGGACGGCCGGCACGCTCTTCCCGTTGTCGTCGAAGAAAGCCGCTCGTGGCATCAACGCCGCCAGCGGGAACCGACCCCTGGTGGTGTTGGCCAATCTCTCGGGCTTCGACGGGTCGCCGGAATCACTTCGTAAGGGTCAGTTGGAGTACGGGGCCGAGATAGGCCGGGCAGTCGTGAATTTCGACGGGCCGATCATCTTCTGTGTGGTCTCGCGATATCACGGCGGTGCCTTCGTCGTCTTCTCCAATCGACTCAACGACAACATGGAAGTGATCGCGGTCGAGGGGTCGAAGGCTTCGGTGATCGGCGGGGCACCGGCCGCCGCCGTGGTATTCGCTCGCGACGTTGAATCACGTACCAATGCTGACTCGCGCGTCTCCGAACTCGAGCAGCGGGTCGAGAGTGCGGAGCTCGACGATCGCGTGCGGCTGCAGCAGGAATTCACCGAGCTTCGAGCGTCGGTTTGGTCGGAGAAGCTTCGTGAAGTCGCAGCAGAGTTCGATGGCATTCACAGCGTCGAGCGAGCCCAGCAAGTGGGATCGGTCCACTCGATCGTTCCTGCCTCAGGTCTCCGGCCCATACTGATCGAAGCGGTCGAGCGGGGAATGGACCGTCAGAAGCGGCGGGGCCTCGGCCGCCTGACGCATCGACGGCGCCGCCAGGGCGAGGGCTGACAGCGACGAGCTCGGTCCTCGAGAGTCCCGACGTTGATCGCGATTGAAGCGGACGGTCAACGCCTGCAGATCGATGTATGGGCTCGGGACGGGCGTGAGATAGAGGAGTTCGTCGCGTTCCTAAAGGCACTCGGGCACCTACTCAGCAAGATCTCCGACGGTGCCGTCTCGCGCTGATTCGTCTGAGGCTCTGAAAATCTGTCCCCCAGCAGATCACGACGGTCGCCTAGCGAGGGTCTGCCGGCGATCGCTGTAGCCGATCAGCGCCCCTCAGAAGTGCTCCTTGCGTTCGAGGACCACGCGGCGGAGGATCGCACCGGTGGCCATCCGGCCAGGAAGCAAGCAGGTATGCGCCTGCTTGCGCTGCCTCCACACCCAAGACTGAAGTGAGCTGTCCATGACGTCAGACGGCCCTGGGCATCATCGAAGGCGCATTACTCAACGGTTCCTAGCTCTCCCCTTCGGCGTTGCGCTCGCGCTGATTGCTCCTCTGGTGGCCTCCGCAAGCCCCGCGATCGAGCGCGGCTGGCCGGTGATCGCGCCGGCCGGGGAGGTCCTTCCCGGGCCCGGCGGTGGACCGGTAGTCATCTCCGACAATCAGGCCAACTTTGACATCACCGCGCTCGCGTTCCGAAAGACCGGCGCGCGCCGCTGGATCGCCTCCCGGAAGCTTGGCTGCGGCAACTGCGAGCCCCCCACGACTCCGCGGCTCAACGCCGATGGGACCTTCGGCCCGATCGGCTCCCTCAGCGATGACTTCTGGGCGGTCAGTCAGACCGGTGCCATCGTCGCTGGGTGCGCAGGCGTAACACTCAATGACGGTACCTGCATCGCGTCCCCCGGTGACGCTTCAGTAGAGGCCCGCCGAGGCCGGGCGAGGCTCTGGAAGTACGCAGAGCCAAACTTCAGTTGGTCGAGCGGGTTTGAGATCCCACCGCTAATGGCGCGCGATTCCGCTGGAGTGATCTACGTCCAGTGGGGGTCCAAAGGAGCTGGAGTCTTTTCTGACGGCGCCGGTGGACCCGCCCGAGCGCGGCTGGTCGCGCTCAATCCTGACGGGTCGTTCCGGTCGCGCGCGCTCGGCGAGCTCGAGCCTCTCGCGGGCCTTTCCGACGGGGTCGTCGTGAGGACCGCAAAGGGCATCGCCGCCATCAACCAAGACGCGACTCGGCGCTGGACCAGGTCGCTTGCGAGACCGCGGCAGGCGGTTGTCAAGGCGGACCCGGCGCGTGAGCGGGTGTACCTGCGCGATGGCCTAAGGAGAGTCCGGGCACTCGACGCGCGCACGGGAAAGCAGCTCTGGCAGAGGTCAGCAGCCATGATCGCCTCGATTGGTGCCAGCGGACGCATCTATCTCGTCACCGGGGGAAATCTCGTCGCCGTGAGCCCCGCCGGAAAGGTGTTGTGGCGCAACCGGAGCCCGCTTTCGGTTGCCGATGCCGCCGAGCTACCTGACGGCCGCATCGCCATCTCGACCAACGGAATCTACGGGTGGGGGGCGTTTCTCACCCGCGTCAATCCAAAGCGTGAGGCCCCCCCGGTGCGACGCTCGCGCATTCGAGTGAGCCGCACGGTCATCAACCCGCGGTGCTCAACTGACAGTGACTTTGACCTCCCCTTGGCCCAAGAGTGCGACATCAATCGCTCAAGGGGCACCGTGATGCGCATCGATCTGCGCCGGGCGTCCAAGGTGAAAATCAGGTTTCGCGAGCTCGATGGCAGCCCCACACCGAGGCTGAAAAGAAAGGCAATCGATCTTCGGGCACCTGCT
This sequence comes from uncultured Thermoleophilia bacterium, assembly GCA_947258365.1. Taxonomy (GTDB): domain Bacteria; phylum Actinomycetota; class Thermoleophilia; order Miltoncostaeales; family Miltoncostaeaceae; genus CAMYIK01. Next base: position 3,746 of record CAMYIK010000112.1, read on the forward strand.
GGGGTCAGCCACGTGCGCCTGCTCGTCTCAGAGAACCGCCTCAAAGCAGGCCGTCGCCGGATCCTCGTCGTCTACTGGGAGGGCGGCAAAGGCCGCGTGGTGCGTATTCCGATCCGCACGACCTGAGCCAGTGCCAACGAGCGTCGCACCCGCGCCACGGCGATGAGCGGACTGCGCACATTCGCGACGGCGAGCAGGCATGTGGCATTTCTCGACTTTGCGGGCGCTGGCGGCCTTGGCCCCCATGCGCGCACTGGGGTTTCATACCTCCCCCGGACCGCGCGAGGTCGAGCCAAGTTCTCGACACCCGTCGGCCAACCTCAGTCGGAGGGTCAGCCCATGCCCGTATGCGGTTACTCCACATCCGCTTCGGTGCTCCAGGCGGATGCCCCATCCCGGTCGGATGCGGGAGCCTCGGCGGGCCACAAGCCCCCAAGGAAAAGGAAGCAGCGATGGAAGCACTACTGGTCTGGAGTTGGGACGGCGTGCATCCCGGTCGTGGCGAGGCGTCGCGAAAGCTCGCGCATGACATGGAGGCTTTCTGGGCCGAGCATGCCAAGGCAGGGCGCAGCTCCGCTGTGGAGTGGCTCGGTAACCTCGGTAACACCGCACCTTCGATGAGCATGGTGCGTGGGGACTTCCAGACCCTCGCTGGCATCAGCATGTCGCCGGAGGGCCAGCGGCATGCCATGAGGGCCATTCAGATTCTGACCAACGCCAAGCAATCCTGGTACGTGCCTGGCGCGTCGGCCGACACCCTCTGGGCCACTTGGTACGAGGTCATGGAGGAACTCGAGGGCACCGCCGCGCGCTGAGCGCCGTTGCAGTGCAGCGCTGGTGCGCCGAGTGGAGAGCCACACCGCACGAAGCTTCATCTCCTTCCGGCCCTGCAGCTCTCCGCCGACGTAGATCACCCCACTGGGAAGGTGGGGTGAGTCGGCGTTGCCGTCAGTGCAGACGTGCCAGCCGCTTGCCGGTGGACGCTGCTACCCGCCGCCGAAAGAGCGGCGAGCGTATCGGGTGAGTCCTTCGTAGCCGGTGAGATAGGCCCCAGCCGGTGTAGGACCTTCTGGCGTGGGCACTGGTCGGAAAACGCTTGGCCCTCCCCCCCACTTCGGCGCTTGAGCGAGACGTCCCACCACCACACGTGAAGCTGGGCAAAGACCAAGACGGCGCCGAAGAACGCGAGTGCGCCCACGGCTACTTCTTCCCCGTGTCCTCGATCTCCCAGAGCAGCTTGGCGAAGAGGAGGATCACGGCCCAGAATGCGAGCACGACCTGGCGGACAAACCAGATCTTCAGTCGAGGACCTCTCCGGTGGTCGGGTCGTAGCTCATCAGCTCCGAGTCCTCATCCCCGTCCTCGTTGCTCTAATCGAACTGCTCCGGGTGGTCGCGCTTCCAGCGTAGCTCCTTGCCCGCCTGCTCCCCTGCACGCTTCGCCTCACGCCTGGCGATCGCCAGGCGCTTGCGCTGCTCGTCACTCACATCGACCTCGCGATCGCGAGCACGATCAACGTGACGACCACGATCAGAACAACGCGCAGACGCGGCCACTTCTGGCCGAGGCGTCTTGCGCGTTCCTGCCAGGCCGTCTTGATCCGGTGGCACCGCTCGCACAAGAGCTGACTGTTGAGCTCCGGGTTGTCGGACCCTCCCGCCCACCTGGGCGTGCGGTGGTACGCCTCCAGGTAGCCCGTGGCGCCGCAGCCCACGCAATGCAGGCGATTCGCCCGAAGCGCGCCCTCGCGGAAGGACCTATTAGCAGGGGTATCGCCTGATATGGAGGATACCGGGCTCTAAGTCCGGGAGGGTTCAGAGATCCTCTGCGCTAAGCCGTTTTCCCTGCAAGCGCGAGAGGTCGCGCGAAGCCCATAGCGCCCGTGAGAACCCATTGAGGTACACCTGGTTGGGTCCATGTTGGGCCGAGTGGTGAGCGCAAGCGCGAGATCTCGTAGTCGGCATTTGTTAGCCTGGGTCTGCATAAGCGAGAGCGGTCGCCGCCGGCAACTCAATGCTCGCGGTTGCGGATGCGTAAGACGACGCTGAGGTCGAACGCGAGTCAGCCAACGCTCAGATAGAAGTCCCAGTCCCCCTGCGACTACTAGGGGCACGAGGACCACCCCAAGCAGCAGAGGCCCCAATCGCCAGCCGAATCGGCCGGTCCGGGCGAGGAAGGCGGCGCGGAGAGCTTCGGGCGTCGATCTCCGGCGGGTGCTTCTTCTCGTTCGCCTGGATCGCGCCGCCTGTGGCTACGGCCAGGAGAGGGCGCCCAGGATCATCCACTCGAGCCAGACGGTGAGTGAGTTTGGACCACGGCGACTCTGTGCTCAGCTGCCCGACGACGGCACTTCTCGCCACAACTTCCCGTCGCTGTCGGCGTTGCCGGGCAAACGCGGGGTATCGAGGGGTGGGTGGTCAGGTGCCAACCGACGCCCTCAGGGCCTCGGGATAACCCGAAAGCCCGAGCCCTCGACCCCACGAAACCTCACACCTGCACAGTCAACTCTGCCGCGAAGGATGTGCAGATGACGCTCGCCAGCCCCAGCCGGCGCACGTGGGTCGCGTCAGGCGCTCGCGGGCGCCGGCTCGAGCGGAAGGACGATCGGCATCGGTCCACCGATCACGAACACCTGTGGCCCACCCTCACCGAGTGGCTCCTCAAATGTCGCCACGTTCGTCGGACCGGCAAACGTGCCGAGAACGCGCAGCAGACCGTCACCCGTGTTGGTGAGGTCGTGCCGCACCATTGCGGGCACAACGACGAGCAGCCCCGCATGGACCGGGGCGACCTCATCCCCCACAAGCCCCTCGCCCTGTCCTTCGAGGATCACCAAGTGCTCTTCAGAGGTGTCGGTGTGCACACCGACGTGCGCCCCTGGCTCGAGTTCGAAATAGACGCTGGCGCTCGCCGCAAGCCCGGTGGCGCTCGAGGTTGGAAACGCGACGCCCACCCGCCTGGTCGGATCTAGCGGCGACTCGATGCGCATCAGCTCAATCCTGGTCAAGTCCGCGTTCTGGATCACAGTTACCCTCCGTTGGCTACAGAGTGCACACCACTGTGCACTGGGGGTTTCACGATGCTAGCGGGGAGACCGAGGCGCGTCAATCCGCTGCACGCTAGTGTGCATCGATATGGCCCAGTCAGTAGCGCGAGAGCGACGCACGCGCGCCGAGCAAATGCTCGAGACGCGTACTCTCATCGTTGAAGCGGCAGTGCACCTGCACACCACTCTGGGCCCGGCCAGAACGAATGTGAGTACGATCGCCGCCCGCGCCGGCGTGCAGCGGCACACGGTGTACGCGCACTTTCCCGAGATGGTCGACCTCTTCCGAGCGTGCAGTGGACTGTGGGCTGAGCGCAACCCGTTCCCCGATATCACCCGCTGGGCGGCAATCGAGAACCCGATGAAGCGACTCGCCGTAGCCCTCGATGAGGTCTATGACTACTGGGAGCGCACCGATGCCGACCTGGCGGCGATCCTTCCCGGGTCGGAGCGGCTGCCCGAGATGGCCGAGCCCCTCCAAGCCTGGAAAGACGGCCTCACACACGCGGCGCGCGCCTTGGCCGCCGGATGGCCAAGCGTGGAGGAGCGCGGTCGATGCACGCGCGCCGCGATCGCGCACGCACTCGGCCTCGAGACATGGCGGTCGCTGGTTGCCGAACCGGGGCTTTCCCGAAGCGAGGGAATCGCGCTCATGTGTGCGCTCGTGGAGGCGGCCGCCAGCACCGATCAGTGTGCTCCTGACCTCGTCCCCTGAGATCGGCCTCCTGCGTTCCTCGTATTGTCGCCAGCAAGCGAGAAGCGGAGGAGAAGGGTCCCCGCCCCCCTGCGCAGGGTGATCGAGGAGGAGTCGTCAATCGACTTGGGTCGGATCCTGGATGAGACTCATCGGGTCCTAGGGTGAGCCCTTATTCGCGTTGTGTCATCCGAGGTCGATCACCTCGACGCTCCTCTCTTGGCGCGTCAGGACGACTCATTCCCTGCCTCGGTGGTTGGCTCACCGAGCACGTACCCCATGCCGGCGCAGCGAACCTCATGGCGCGTCAAGCAGTTCGCGCTATCGCCGGCGGCGATGACCTCGAGGGTGTCGGCGAGATCGGGATTAGGCGGGGTCTCCCCCTCTGCCAGCACGAATCCGGCCGGGGCAGGGATCGCAGCGCACTCGGGCGTGCCGGTGATCATGTCGCCGGGGATCTCGTTGATTTGGCCCGCCTCGGCGATGATGCGCACGCCGGCGCGGGCGAGCGTGGCCGCCGGCGCCACCAGCTCGGCGAGCGGCAGGGTGCACCAGCAGCGGTGGGCCTCGAGCAGGCCCTTGGTCATGCCGGGGGTGGCGACCGAGACCGGGCCGGGGTGGAAGACCTGGTCCGGCGCCGACGAAGGGCACGGTGAAGTTCCAGAGCTCCTCCGGCCACAACAGCGCCTCGCAGAACCGATCTGCGCCGTCGTCTCATGCCTGCCTATCACCCCGGGCACGACCACGCTGCCGTCCAACCACGCCGGGTTCTTCGGCCCCGGCTCCACCGCGAGGCGATCCGACTCCGGCCCCACGCGATGACGGTCTCAGCGGGCCGGTAGCGGTAGTCCGCATCGAGCGACTCGTGAAGCTCGCGGCGCAGCTCGAAGTGAGCCGGACGCCGGTGCGAGAGGCGCTCCGGGCCTTGGAGCAAGAGAATCTCGTCACCGTGCTTTCGGGGCGCAAGCTCGTGGTGACAACGCCCACCCTTCGTGACATCGAGGAAATCTACGGGATTCGATAT
>CAMYIK010000113.1 GCA_947258365.1 uncultured Thermoleophilia bacterium
CTGCGGGTGGGAGTCCATGCTTTCGGCTACGTCGGTTCGACTGCGCAGGAGGCGAGGGATGTCTTCTACCCCGGCTGGGAGCGCATGATGAGCGCTCTTGCCCGTGAGCGAGGTTTTCCGCGACCCAGCCGCGCGGGGTTCGACGCGGCATGTGGGCCCGAAGGGCCGTACCTGGTCGGCGACGCGCAGGCGGTCGCTGAGAAGGTCCTCTACGTGGATGAGGTCTTTGGTGGCGTTGATCGCATGACCATCCAGATGACCAACGTCATGGTCTCGCACGAGCAGATGATCCGCGGCATCGACGCACTCGGCAGAGAGGTGAAGCCCATGGTGCATTAGGCACCGTCCGCAGCCCACGAGGGAGAAGGACCACCCAATCGGCCCGGCGTCACCCTCGGGACTGCTTTGGCTTATCCGGCGCTCGTTTGCTCGCAGCCGGATTGTGGATCCAGCGTGGAGCCAACAAGGTGTATCGGGATGGGCTCTAACGGATGCCATGGCCTCTGCGCGACTCCAGCGACTGCGGAGAAGATGCCCCTTTGCAGAGGTTCCAGAACCCTCCCAGCCTTGGAGCCCGGTATCGTTCATCTCCCGAAGGAGCCTCCGTATTGTCTACCGTGGACTGGCGATTCGTTCCGCGCGGCGCCGTGCAAGGTGCCTTGGCGCCGTCCGATTCCATCACGACTCACAGCGCCGTGATTCGGCCACTGGCCCCGCGGTCCGGGCGTTCTCGCAGCGCGCAACCCTCGTTGCGCGGGCCACGGCCTACATGATCACGATCGCCTTGCCGGTGCGGCGCTGGCTGCTGGTTTCTTCCAGGGCGACGAGGACGTCATCGAGCGAATAGGTCGCGCCGACTGGCATTGTGAGATCGCCTTGGTTGACGAGATGCGCGATCGCATTGAGGGTGGATGTATCGCTCCGCATGCGCACGAGCTCGACGGTGATGCCGCGTGGCAGCTGGGTATCGGCAGCTTCCGATAGCGATGTAACGATTCGGCCCCCGCTCCGCGCCAGGGCTGCCGAGCGGTAGAGCGTCTCGCCGCCGACAAGATCGAGAACGCCGTCGACTCCCGTCCCGGCTGCGTCCCGGAGCTCTTCGACCCAGTCGCCGTGGTAGTCGCGCACGGCCTGCGCCCCGAACTCTCTGGCAGAGGCGATCTCGCTTTCCGAGGTGATCGCGAGCGTCCGAAGCCCTCGGACCCGGGCGATCTGCAGGGCCGCGCTCCCCACGCTGCCGCCGGCGCCGAGTACCAGCACCGAGGCACCCGCCCGCAGGTCGAGAAGGTCAAGTGCCTGCCAGGCGGCGAGGCTGCCGACCGGCAGCGCTGCGGCCTGCGGGTCATCGGTCGTCTCTGGAGCGTGACCGCAGCTATCGGCAGCGACCGTCACCCGCTCCGCCCACGCGCCGACGATGCCGGGATTGCTCATCACTCGATCCCCAACCGCGAACCCATCGACGCCTGCCCCGACTTCGGATACCCGGCCAGCCAGCTCAGCGCCGAGCACGATGGGGAGGTCCTGGCTGACGAAGCGCTCCAGGTGGCCGGCCGCGACGCCGTTGTCCCAAGCGCCGACACCCCCAGCAGACACCTCGATGGCAAGCTCGCCGGCCTGGGGCGGGGGTGGGGGTGGCACCTCATCGACGCGGGGCCGATCTCCGAAGACATGCAGCCTCACAGCGCGCATACCGGGCATACAAGCAGACCGCGTGATCGCGAGTCTTGCGCGGGACTCGCGTAAGCGCGGCGCTCACGACATCGCCGTCCGACCGGGTTGGACGTCAGAGAGTGCCCGCCGACAGTGATCTGCGCACCTGGTTGGCGCGTCTGCGCACCTCGTCGAGGTCTGCGAGTCGGCGCATGCTCGCGAGTTGCCGACTCATCCGGTGGTTCCCGCGCAGAGCCTCCTCGTTCCGCGCCAGAAAGTCCCAGTACAGGGAGGTGAACGGACACGCATCCTCACCGACCCGTTTCCGTGGGTCGAAACGGCACTCGCGGCAGAAGTCGCTCATGCGGTTCACGTAGGCGCCGCCGGATGCGTAAGGCTTGGTCGCCATGCGGCCGTCATCGGCATGGAGCGCCATACCGATGACGTTCGGCACCATCACCCACTCGGCGCCGTCCACGAAGCTCGCCCACATCCAATCGGTCATGGCCTGAGGGCTGACCCCCGCCGTAAGGGCCAGATTGCCAAGCACCATGAGGCGCTCGATGTGGTGGGCGTAGCCGTGATGCTGGAGCCGCCGTGTCACCCCGGCCACACACGCCATCGCGGTGGCCGCTTGGCCGGTGAAGCTTGGCGGTACCGAGCCATCGGCCCCGAGCCCGTTGAGTTCCCGATACTCAGGCATATACAGCCAGTAGAGGCCCCAGACGAATTCTCGCCAGCCGATCACCTGGCGCACGAAGCCCTCGGCGCTGCTGAGCGGGGCCGCGCCCTCCTCGTAGGCCTCAATGACCGCACGCACCACTTCTTCGGGATGAAGAAGGCCGAGGTTCATCGATGACGAGAGCGTCGAGTGGGAGAGCCTCCACTCGGAGCCAAGCATGGCGTCCTCGTAGGGTCCGAAGTCGGACAGACCATGTTCGACGAACTCCTGAAGCCGCACGAGAGCCTGCTGGCGGGTGACGGGCCAGGTGCCGTCAGGAGGTGAGCCCCAGCACGCCGACAGGTGATCGGCCAGCTCCTGGTCGATCTCGTCCGGGCTGAAGCGGGCCACCGGTGGCCAGGCGCGACCGTCGCGCGGCGGGGGCTTGCGGTTGTCGGCGTCGAAGTTCCAACGCCCACCCGTCGGCTCGTCGCCGACCATCAGTAGGTCGAGGCGAGCTCGCTGCCAACGGTAGAAGTCCTCCATGGTGAGGCGCTTCCTGTCCTCCGCCCAGCTCGCGAAGGTACGGTAGTCGCACAGGAACTGGTCGTTTGGCACAAGCCCGACCCCCTCGCGAACCAGCATGGCGCGCGCGTCCCAGCTCATTGGCTCCATGGCGATGACATGCTCGGTGTCGAACTGCCGCCGATGCGCGGCGACGCCCTTGCTCAGGCTCGGCGCACTGCGGTAGTCCACGTCGAAGCCCTCCGCTCGGAGCTCGGCGGCAAAGTGACGCATCGCCGAGAGCACGAGGTGAAGGCGCTGGGCGTGCCAGGGCTTGGAGCGGATCTTCGCCTCGCTCTCGACCATCAGGACGCGGCAATCACCCGCCCGTCTCCCGGCGAGGCTCGCGACCGCGCGGTTGAGCTGATCACCCAGTACCCACACCGTTGGCAGCGAAGCCATCACACAACTCCCCGGCAGGACACATCTGAAGATACGCACTCCCATGCACTCATCGAGATCGGCGTCCCTCCCAACACCGAGCTCCTGCCGGCAAGCACGCCGCACGTAGGCCTTCACCTCGGCCTCCGCGCTGATCTTCGCTGGCCGAGCGCGCAGACCGGGTCTCCCGTTGCGGGCAACACGCGCACCTATGCCGTGGCGCTATGAGGCGTTTTACGTGGGGACGCTTCGCGCCGTCGCGCCTATGGTGGCGCCACCTAGCCACTTCCTTCCGCGGCCCGGATACTCCGGCCTCCTCTGGGACCGCGACGCCCATGGAGGCCGCCATGAACCAGCACGTCGCACAGAACGCCAAGGATCGCTTTCGCGACTTCGATCACCCGCATATCGCGAGAACCAGGACCCTCACCACCCACGACTGGCGCTACCACCTGGAGCGCAGCAACGGCATCGAGGGAGAGATCTGGGAGGTAAGCGAGCTGAGCGAGGAGGGCCGGAAGGCCCAGGCGCGCGAGGGTGCCGCGGGCATCCTGCTCTCGGTTCTCTTCTTCTTCGGATAACCGCGCCGAGTCGAGGACGATGGAATGCCCGGTCTCGCGGCTATGGCGCTTACCCTGCTGCATTCGATTGGCGCGGTTGCTCTGCTGAGCGTCGACGAGGTGCTCACGATCAACCCGGTATGGCTCTATCTCGGCGTACTGGGTGGGCTGCTGTTCACGGGAGCGGTTGCGCGGATCATCGAGACCGCGCGCAGGCGGCCAACGAGCGAGGGCGGCTCCGGCGCCATCGAGGAGCTCTTCATCATCCTCTTTTGGTGGCTTGGCTGAACCGGCCGCGTAGCGGGTGGGATCGACTCGGGCGGCGGCGGTTAGCGCAGGTGCGGCCCGGAGGCTTGAGCGAGAACGGGTGGACTCCGGGGCGGGTCCGGGATCGCGAGAGTGGTCAGTGCCGCGGCCGCGGCGACGAACGCGCAGATCATGAGTATGGGCCCGTAGCCACCCAGCCACTGGCTGCCGAGCGCCACGACGAGCGGTCCGGTCGCCGAGGCGGCCACGGCTATGCCGGTTTCGATTCCCCGGATCGCACCGATGTGGGCGACTCCGAACCAGCGGGGAAGGGCAACCGCGGCCACCGAGCGGATCGCTCCCATGTTGATCCCGAGGAGCAACCCGTACAGCAGGGCAAGGGGCCCAGGGGTGACGACTGAGGCGAGCGCCAGGCCGGTCGCGAGGAGTCCGCCGGTGACCGGCACCAACACACGCGCGGGCACCTTGTCGCCCATCCAGCCGAAGGCGAAGCCGGCGATGATCGCCCCGGCCACCTGAGGCACGAAGACCGCCGCGGCTTGGGTTTCGCTCAGTCCGCGGTCGCCCATGATGGCCACGTGGTGGAACGTCGCCCCGGTGACGAAGGCGGCCGTCAGGATGCTGATCAGGTTGACGCTCCAAAACGCAGGCGTGCGAACCGCTTCGGCGGCCGTCCAATCGTCCCGGCCGGCCGGGGCCGTGGCGTCGGGCGGTGGCAATGGATCTCCGTCGGGCAGCTGACCGACGTCCTCCGGGCGGTTGACGATCGCAAACAGCGCGATGGGCAGGACGGTCGCCCAAACCGCGACCCCGATCACGACCCACGCCGCACGCCAGCCAACCCCGGCGATGAGGAACGTAAACGCCAGCGGCGCGAGCGCCATGAGCCCGGAAGAGGCCGTGATCGCCACGGCCATGGCGAAGCCGCGTCGTCGTTCGAACCAGAGCGTGACGCCGGTCTGTCCGACAAGCCCGAGGGCTCCCTGCCCGAGCATGCGGATGCCCACGAACGCGATCGCCAGCGTGACGAGCCCCTGCACCGCCCCGGTGGCGATCAGCGCCGCGCCAAAGCCCAACCCCACCGCGGCCATCGTCCAACGCACGCCGTGCTTGTCGATCAGCCGCCCCGCGGCAGGCATGCTCAGCGCGCCGAGCACGGTACCCACCAGGTAGGCAGCAGACACCTGAGACCGCGACAGGGAAAGGTCCGTCACGAAGTGATCGATGAAGACCGCGACGCCGATCGTCTGACCGGGCGCGGTCAGGCCCATCGCGAGCGTGCACCAAGCGAGCATCCGCCAGCCCAGGAAGGCGGGTGGATTCATGCTGCGCGCCGGTCGTGCCCGGGGCAGTGCGCTGCGCGCCTTCATCCGCTTCGAGTATGTCCGAGCCACGGGTGCGTGCGCCGTGCCGATCAACCCGGGCGTCGATCGGCGGCCAACCTGTCCACCCTGGTGATGGGTAAGCTCCAAGTCACCCAGACTGAGGGAGTACCCGCCAGCACTCGCGCCGACCGTCTCGGCGCCCTTGAGACATGTCTAGTAACGGCCATCACAGCAAGGGCGCGACCGAGATGGCCATCCGACTGGACGGTGTCGACAAGGTATTCCCGGGCACGGAGCGCCCCGCCGTGAGTGCCCTGTCGCTCGAGATTCCCCGGGGCGCGACCGTCGCGCTGATTGGCCCCTCCGGCTGTGGCAAGACGACCACGCTCCGGATGATCAACGGCCTGATCGCGCCGACGGCGGGCCGCATCGAGGTCGACGGCACCGACATCGCGACCCAGCCGACGGTGCAGCTGAGGCGTGGTATCGGCTACGTGATCCAGGAAGTCGGGTTGTTCCCGCATCGCACCATCGCGCAGAACATCGGCACGGTTCCCAAGATGCTGGGGTGGGAGCGAGACCGGATTGCCGAGCGCATCGATGAGCTGGTGGATCTCGTCGGCCTCGACCGCGACATGCTGCGCCGCTACCCCGATGAGCTCTCAGGCGGCCAGCAGCAACGCGTCGGGGTCGCCCGGGCGCTCGCCGCGGACCCGCCCGTGCTGCTGATGGACGAGCCGTTCGGCGCGGTCGACCCCATCGTGAGGACCCGCCTCCAGGACGAGCTGCTCGAATTGCAGGCCCGAGTCGGTAAGACCATTGTCCTCGTCACCCACGATATCGACGAGGCGCTCAAGATCGCAGACCGGATCGCACTCCTCAACGTCGGCGGGATTCTCGAACAGTACTCCTCCGCCGACGAGCTGCTTGCGGCACCGGCCAGCGGGTTTGTCGAGGCGTTCGTCGGGGACGATCGCAGCGTCAAGCGACTGCAGCTCAAAACGGTTGCCGATCTCCCGTTCCACCAAGGACCCGTCTTGGCGGCGACCGATGGCGCCGTTGCGGCTCGCAAAGTCATGCAGGAGTACGCAACCGACTGGATTGGCGTGACCTCCGACGATATCTTCCTCGGCTGGGTGCATGCCGACGACATCCTCACCGACGCACCACTCGCGTCGGCGCCGCGTGCAATGCCTGCTGCGCAGGTGAGGCGCGACAGCACGCTGCGCAGCGCCATGCAGATCATCATGACCTCGCACACCTCGGTGGCGGTGATCGACGACGGGGGCCAGTTTGGTGGAGTCGTCACACTCGAGCTGATTCGCGCCGGCCTCGAAGCTGTGACCGACTGATGGCTGGACTGCTCGCCCAGGCGACGAACCCGATCATCAGGTGGGAGTACTTCATCGATGAGTGGGACCAGATCCAACGCGCCTTGATCGAACATCTCGAACTCACGGTGTACGCGGTCATCCTCGGCTTCGTCCTTTCGGTCGGCCTCTCGGCAGTCGCCCTCCGCTACCGCTGGAGCGCAGGACCGATCAACGGGTTCACAGCCTTCCTCTACACGATCCCCAGCGTTGCCCTGTTTGCGATCCTCGTGCCCTATTTCGGCCTGAGCAGAATCACTGCGGTAGTTCCGCTCGCCGCCTACACGCTGCTGATCCTCGTGACCAACTTCGTGGCCGGCTTCAACTCGGTGTCTCCAGAGGTGCGAGAGGCCGCCGCAGGGATGGGAATGACGCCGGCACGCAGGGTTCTCCACGTGGAGTTGCCGCTGGCGATGCCCTACATCATCGCCGGCCTCCGCATCGCCGTCGTATCCACCGTGGGGCTGGTCACGGTCGCCGCCATCATCGGGCAAGGCGGTTTGGGGCGCCTCATTCTCGATGGTTTGCGTCGGACCTTCTGGACACCGATGACCATCGGATCTCTCCTCTCGATCCTGCTCGCTTTGGCGCTCGACGGCATCATTCTTGTTGCCGGCCGTTGGGCCACACCGTGGGCTCAGCGGCAGAAGAGTGTGCTGTGACGGTTCTCGCCCAGGCGCCCGTTCCCCGCGACGTCGGGGTCTTCGAGTGGCTGTTCGATCCCCAAAGCTGGACGGGTTCCGACGGCATCTTGGCGTCGCTCGCCGACACCGTGGTGCTCTGCGCCATCGTCATGGTCGTCGCAACCGTCACCATGGTTCCGCTGGCGTCTTGGCTTGCCCATACCCGACGGGGAGAAGTGTCCGTGTCGTGGCTCGTCACTCTGAGTCGGGCCATACCGACCTTCGCGGTTGCCGGCCTTCTCGTGCCGATCTCGCTGCGCAACGGTTGGGGGTTCGAGCCGTGGCCGATCTTCATCGCACTGCTGCTTCTGGCGCTCCCGCCAATCTTCCTGAACACCTATACGGCGATCAAACAGGTCGACCCTGGGGTCGTGGACGCAGCACGCGCCATGGGGTACAGCGAGACCAACGTGCTGTTTCGCGTGGAACTGGCACTCGCAACTTCGGTGATTCTCGACGGCGTGCGCGTCGCCGCAGTGACGGTCGTGGCCACGGAACCGATTCGGGCGTTCCTCGGCGGGGACGGCCTCGGCCGGTACGTCCGCGACGGACTCGGGCAGAACAATGATGGTCTTGTCGTCGCCGGCGCTATCCTCGTTGCTGGTCTGGCCGGCCTGACGGCTTTGTCCTTCCGGTCGATTGAAAGTGTCGCTCTCCCGGATGGGGTGCGTCGCCTGGCCACGACCTCAACTCGCTAGGAGGAAATCCCCATGAATACCCCTGTGCTCAAGAGACTGATCATTCTGTTAGTGGCGCTTGCCGTCGTGATGACGGCATGCGGAGACGGCGACGAAGACGCAGCCGTTGACGGTCCGACCATCCGCCTTCGGGGCCAGGACTTCAGCGAGGCTGTGACCATCGCCGAGGTCTACGGCCAGTACTTGCTGGCCAAGGGCTACGACGTCGAGATCCTGACGCCTGCAGGGTTCCGCACCGAGGCGATCGACGGTCTCCGCAACGACGAGCTCGACTTGATCGTTGACTACATCGGTGGTTCGCTGACCGCCCTGGCG